>NZ_CEETQT010000002.1:0-195720 GCF_979366295.1 Vogesella lacus | reverse complement strand
ACTACGTGTTTGACCCGGTCGACAACTGGAACGGCAACGTGCCGGTCATCAGCTACAACGTGGTGGACCCGAACGGCGGTACCGGCAGCAGCACGCTGACCCTCACCGTCACCCCGGACAACGACGCGGCCAGCCTGGTGGCTGACAGCAACACCGTCGCCGAAGACAGCAACGCCACCGGCAATGTGCTGGCCAACGACAGCGACGCCGACGGCGCGCTGACCGTCACCGGCTTCAGCATCGCCGGCGTGAGCGGCAGCTTCACCGCCGGCCAGACCGCCACCATCGCCAACGTCGGCACCGTGACCATTGCGGCCAACGGTGACTACGTGTTTGACCCGGTCGACAACTGGAACGGCAACGTGCCGGTCATCAGCTACAACGTGGTGGACCCGAACGGCGGTACCGGCAGCAGCACGCTGACCCTCACCGTCACCCCGGACAACGACGCGCCAACTGCGGCAGGTGGTGCGGTGACAGGTACCGAGGATGTGGCCAAGGTGTTGGCCTGGGCAGACTTTGCCATCAACGATATCGATACCGCTGCGGCCAACCTGTCGGTGAAAGTCACCAGCCTGCCGGCGGATGGCGTACTGCAGTACAACAATGGCGGTAACTGGGTGGCGCTTGCGGTCAATCAGGTGATCAGCAAAACCGATATTGATGCCGGCAAGCTGCGTCTGAAGCCTGATTTGCATGAATCCGGATCAGATGTGTTTACCGATGGTGGCATCGGTAATCAGAAGCAGGATTACGCCAGCTTTACCTATCAGGCTCAGGATAGTTCCGGTGCCAATAGCGCGACGGCGACGATGATCGTCGACATCGCCCCGGTAGCCGATGAGCCAACCGTGACCCTGACACTGGGCGCTGGTCGTTATGAGGCGGGTAGTCCGTATGAGGGTGGCCGTGATTACAAGGGCTGGACGGCAACGCAGGCCGAGTATGGTGCCAATGCAATTACGCTGACTTCAGGGACGGATTCATGGTCGACACCAGCGGGTAAGACAGGTCAGGGTTTTGCGGTAAGAGGCGAGAATCTGATCGATGATATCTCGATGCTTTTCAGCACCGCGAATAACGTACTGATTGGCGATGACGCTATTCTGGGCAATTCGGACAATACAAATGCTAGCTGGGTTAATGATCATCTTACTGGCGGTTCGGGTAACGACATCCTAGTCGGCGAGCAGGGCGATGATTCGCTGTATGGCAGTGGCGGTATTGATACGGCGGTTTTTGCTGGTAACTTTGCCGATTACATTATTGGCACGCCAACACTTTCATCAGGTGGCAGCCTTTACTTCCAGGTGAAGGACAAGCAGGTTACCAGTGCGACACCATTTGCTGGCGAAGGTACCGATAATCTGTATGACATCGAACGTCTGCAGTTTGATGACGGAACTTATTTCTTCAATACGCGTACCAGCCAGTGGCAGAAGGAAGGCGTAGCGACAACGTCTTATCCGCTCGATATCCAGGTGGCACTGGTTGACCGTGACGGCAGCGAAGTGATCGACAGCATCCGTATCGTGCTGGATGCCAAGTATGCGGGTGCCAAGCTGTTTGCGGCCAATGGTAGCGAATTGGGAACCATCGGCAGCGATGGCACGCTGAAACTGACTGGCTTGTGGGCGGCTGATGCCAAGGATGTGGCCTTGAGCGGTCTGACGCTGAAAGTTGCCGGTGCCGTCAATGGCCAGCTGGGCATGACAGTCGAAGCGGTATCGCGCGAACTGGCCAATGGCAGCACTGCTACCGGCCGTGATAGCGAAGGGGCGGGCAATATCGTGCCGGAGACGCTGGATCTGCCGGTGAGCACCACCGAAGACCCGGCAGCACCGGTGCAGATCAAGCTGGCTGGCCATGATGTGGATGGCACGATTGCCAGCTTCACCATCAACAGCTTGCCGGCTAACGGCACGCTGTACCGTGATGCCGCGGCTACGCAAATCATCACGGCAGGCAGCAGCGTGACGGGTCCGGTTTACTTCAAGCCGGCGGCCAACTGGAATGGTGTGACCGGGTTCGACTACTCGGCAGTGGATGACAAGGGTGCACAAGATCGCACGCCGGCACGGGTGACCGTGACGGTCTCGCCGACGGATGATGCGGCCGTGATGGTGGCTGACAGCAAGACGGTGGCGGAAGAAGTCATTGCAACGGGTAATGTGCTCACCAATGACCGCGATGCGGATGGTGCACTGACTGTCACCAGTTTCAGTATCGCTAACATTGCCGGCAGCTTCACTGCAGGGCAGACAGCTACCATTGGCAATAGCGGCACCCTGACCATTGCAGAAAATGGTGCTTATACCTTCACGCCGACGAAGGACTGGAACGGTAGCGTACCGGTCGTGACTTACAACGTACGTGACCCGAATGGCGGCACCGGTAGCAGCACACTGAGCATCACCGTGACACCGGTGAATGACGCGCCAACGGCAGCGGGGGGTGCGGTGACGGGTACCGAGGATGTGGCCAAGGTATTTGCCTGGGCAGACTTTGCTATCAGTGATACCGATACTGCTGCGGCCAACCTGTCGGTGAAGATTACCAGCCTGCCAGCCGATGGCGTATTGCAGTACAACAATGGCAGTAACTGGGTGGCTGTTTCGCTGAACCAGGTTATCAGCAAGGCTGATATTGATACCGAAAAATTCCGCCTGATGCCGGATCTGCATGAGTCAGGTGATGGAAGCTTTGCTGCAACCGGCACCGGTAACCTGAAGCAGGATTACACAAGCTTCACTTACCAGGCGCAGGACAATAATGGTGCAGCCAGCAGTAATGCCACCATGAAGGTTGATATCACACCGGTTGCCGACAAGCCGACATTGACAGTGGCAAGTGTGGCTGACCAGAGCCTGATCAGTACCAGCTGGGAGAGCGTCAGCAATAACAGCGATACGTCCGAGTCGGTCAGCGGCACGACCCTGGAAGGCTGGACACTGGTGACCACGGGTGACAGGCAAACTGGTGGTACTAATGTGTTCGAAGTGTGGACGACAGGTGATAGCCAGCAACGTCAGGACGGTGGCTATAACACGGTGGTCCTGCCGGGCGATAATGGCCGCAATGCACTGGAGCTGAATGATGCTGCAAATACTACGGCTCAAACATTGGGTATTTCGCGTCAGGTAAATACAGTTGCCGGCCAGATTTATGATCTGTCGTTCGACTATGCCGGTCGCCCGGGCTTCAGTACTGCGTATACCAAGATTGCGGTCTATCTTGGCAACACCCTGCTTGGCGAGTATGGCTCCAGCAGCTCGCAAACCAGCTTCAACTGGGAAAACCTCAAGCTCAGCTTTGCCGGTACCGGTAATGCCGAAACCTTGTCCATCGTCTTGTCGCCGAACAATACCCAGTTCAATGAAAATGGCCGTGGTGCGCTGATCGACGATATCCGCCTGAGTTCGACCCAGGGCGTGATTGCCGGTAGTGGCGGGGTGAGCGGCAAGACTGCCGTGCAGCTGGCCACGTATATCAGCGGCCAGCTGGTGGACAGCGATGGTTCCGAGCGGCTCAGCTATCAGTTCAGCAACCTGCCTGCAGGTGCGCAGATTGTCAGCAGCAGCACGCCGAATGGCTATACCGCCGTGAATGGGGTGATTACGCTGACCGCCAGCGAGCTTGCCAGTGCCAAGCTGCTGTTGCCTTCAAGCACCACTGGCAATATCGGGCTGGATGTCTCGGCCGTGGCCACCGAGCCAAACAGCAGCGTCGCCAGCACCAGCGGTCATCTGGATCTGACCATCCACTCGGGCACGCTGGCACCGGTAGCCTTTAACGACATTAGTCTGAGTGCGACGCAGGCGGCGGTCAGCAACAATACGCTGGGCTTGCGTTCCGAATACTACGGTTATCAGGAAAGTGCGACTGTTTATGGCAACCTGGACTCCCTGACCAAGGTCGAAAGCCTGATCGAGTCGCGCAGCGAGAATAACAGCTCGCTGATCGGTTCGATGACCCAGGGCAGTAATGCCGGCATGAATGCTTCGTTCATCGCCAGCAAACTGGAGTACGGTTTCACCTCGGCCGGTGCATCGTCTTCGGCAATTGGCGATAACCTAGGCAAGAACTCGGCCTTGAAGTCGGGTACGGCACTGACCAGCAGTTCGGGCAATCTGTACAAATTCCTGACCGTTGATGGCAGCAATGCCAGCAATATGGTGGCCGGTGGAGCCGGTCTGGGGAATACCTCGGATGCTGCGATTCGTATGTTGGCCTATGTCAACTTTGCTCAGGCTGGCAGCTACGATATCCGCATTACTGCGGATGATGGCTACCGTTTCTACCTCGATAGCACCAATGTTGCCCAAGTCGACAAGATCCAGTCCACCACCACCAATGTTTACAGCAATGTGAGCATCAAGGAGGGTATGTTGCCTCTCGAGATCCTGTACTGGGATCAAGGCGGCGCAGCGGATTTCCGCGTGGAAATCAAAGCGACAGGCAGCAGCGACAGCAGTTACAAGGTGCTGGGAACTGACGACTTCCCGCTGTTCCAGGTAGGTAGTCAGCCAACCTTGGCCGCAAACCAGGATCTGGTCGATACCGGCAACGGTACCTGGGCGATTCGCACCGGTGCAAGTACCTCTGGTACCGATGGCAATGATCGCATCACCGGTAGCGATGGTTACGACACCATCAGTGGTGGCAAGGGTGATGACATCATTGGTGGCGGCGCCGGCAAGGATGTCATCAGCGGTGGTCTGGGCAACGACACCCTCACCGGTGGCCTCGGCATCGATACCTTCAAGTGGAGTCTGGCCGACAAGGGCACGACGTCTGCGCCGGCTGTTGATACGGTGATGGATTTCCAGAAGGGTAGCGGTGGCGATGTGCTGGATCTGCGTGATCTGCTGCAAGGCGAGAACAGCAGTAATCTCACCAAGTATCTGCACTTCAGCCAAAGTGGCAGCGATACCCTGGTGCAGATCAGCAGCAGCGGGGCGTTTAACGGTAGCAACTTTGCAACGGCAAGCGACCAGCACATTCTGCTCAAGGATGTTGCTTATAGCAGTCTGACCGGTAGCGGTTCTGACGCCAACATCATCAATGACCTGATCAATAAGGGAAATTTGAAGACTGATATGTAATTTGCTGTGAGCAGTAAAAAGAGCCGGTGCAAGCCGGCTCTTTTTTATTGATTCCGGTTTTGTCGGCCCCGAATTACACTGGAACGCCATTTGCTATAAAGACAGCAATCTTTGATGGAGTCCTATCGTGAGTGTTGATGCTGTTACCTCCAAACTGCTGCTGGGCAGCCATTTCCAGCCGGTTTACAGTCTGGCCCACCGGCGGACGGTAGGGCTGGAGGCCTTGCTGCGCGCGCGGCAGGATGGTGAATTGCTGCCGCCGACCCAGGTTTACGAGCAGTATCTGCACCGTCGCGAGCGCACGCAGTTCGACCTGTCGGTCTGTGCCCAGCATTGCGGGCAATTCATGCAGCTGAATCCGGGCGCACGCTGGCTCTTCCTCAATGTTGATGCGATGACGCTGTCTGACCCCGAGCAGGCGCAGCGCTTGAGCGAGCTGATCATCCAGAGCGGCCTGCCGCCGCAATCGGTGGTACTCGAAGTGCTGGAGCAGGCGATCGAGCTGGATGCGCGTTTGCTGGAGGGTGTCGCCATCCTGCGTGATGCCGGCTGTCTGCTGGCGATCGACGATTTTGGCGTGGGGCATTCGAATATCGACCGCGTTTGCGGCCTCGAGCCTGACTTCGTCAAGTTTGACCGCCAGTTGCTGCGCAGCGCGGTCACCCAGCAACGTACCCGCACCTTGCTGTCCAGACTGGTGCGGCTGATGCACGAAATCGGTGCATTGGTGGTGGTCGAGGGCGTCGAGAGCGAAACCGATGTGGTGGTGGCACTCGATTCGGGCTGCGATCTGGTTCAGGGCTTTTTCGTAGCGCGGCCGGCGGCCGAGCCGGACGGAGATCATCTGATTACCCCGCGGCTGGATGCCAAGTGGGATGAGCTGATGAATCGCGAGATGCTGCACCGCAAGCTCAATCGCCGGCAGATGGAGTTGTCACGTCAGGCTTTCATGCAGACCGCGATTGCGCTGATGCAAGGCAGCGATTTCGAGTTGGCCGCCCGGCCGATGTTGATGCTGCCGGATGTGATCCGCTGTTTTCTGCTGGATCAGGAAGGCCGGCAGAAGGGGCGCAATCTCAATTCGCGCCGTGGCGAGATGGAGGGCAATCTGCGCTTTGCGCCGCTGGAAGACACCACCGGGGCGGTGTGGTCGCGCCGCAGCTATTTCCAGCATGCGATCGACCAGCCGGGTGTGCTGTATATGAGCGAGCCTTATCTGTCGATGACCGACACCCGCATCTGCGTGACGCTATCGATGGCAATCGAGATCAACGAGGAGCAGCATGTGCTGTGCAGCGATGTCTTGCTGCCGGGTAGCAGCCATCGTTGACAGATAAAACAGCCTCAATAAAAAAAGGTTGGCCGCAATGCGGCCAACCTTTTTTGTTGCATGTACGGCGGTGCTTAGTTGCTGCCAGCTGCGGCCGGGCTGATGAGTTCGAACAGCTTGACCACACGCTGCACGCCGGCAGTGCGGGCAACGACCTCGGTCGCGGCATCGGCTTCACCAGCCGTTACCAGACCCAGCAGATAGACAGTACCGCGGTCGCTGACGACCTTGATCGCCTGTGGCGCATAACCGGTGCCGCTCTGCAGGCGTGCACGCACCTTGGTGGTCAGCACGGTGTCGTTGGTGCGTTCCGCCAGGCTGGACGGCGCTGCGATCACCATATGGTTGAACACGCGCTGCACGCCGGGCTGGGCACGTACCATCAGCTCGATAGCCTGACGCTGCGCTTCGTCACGCGCTTCACCGGTAATCAGCACACCACGGTTGTAGCTGGTGATGTCGATATGGGCGGCGGCAAAACGCTCGGCAGCGAGGCGGGTCGCCTTCAGCTCGATAGACTGGTCTTCGACATAAGCACCGCTGGTGCGGCGGTCGCTCGCCACCATGGCGCTGGCGGCGACACCGCTGGCCACCAGCGGCAGGCAGGCGGTGAGGCCGCTGCTGATGATGGCGGCGGCCAACAGGGTTGTTACACGTTTGTTCATCATTCCACTCCCAAAAGCATACAGTCGATAGCGTCGCAAAGTGCGTGGATCAACAGCACATGCACCTCCTGGATACGGGCGGCACGCAGGCTGGGGACATTCAGCTGGATATCTTCGGCCGACAGGATTTCGCCGACCTGGCCGCCATCGCCGCCGGTCAGCGCAATCACGGTCATACCGCGTTCGTGGGCGGCGTAAATCGCCTCGATGATGTTGGCGGAGTTGCCGGAGCTGGTCATCACCACCAGCACATCATGCGCATGGCCCAGCGCGCGCACCTGGCGCGAAAACACCATGTCGAAGTCGTAATCGTTGCCGATGGCGGTCTGCACCGAGCTGTTGGTCGCCAGCGAAATCGCGGCGAGGCCCGGACGTTCCTGCTCGAAGCGGCCAACCATCTCGGCGGCAAAACGCTGGGCGTCGGCGGCCGAGCCGCCATTGCCGCAGGTGAGAATCTTGCCTTCGCTCATCAGGCAGGTGATCAGGCGTTCGGCAGTCAGTGCCACGGCAGGCGATAACTCGTCCATTACCTGCTGTTGCAGGGCAATGCTGTCATGAAAATGACTGTTGACCCGTTCGATCAGATCCATGGATTTCCTTTGCGATGCCTACTGGCCAATGACATTTTTCAGCCAGCAAGGTTGCGAATCACCCTCGAATAACACGCTGTCAAAGCGGCAGGGTGCCGAAATACGGTGTTGCTGCAGATAAAGGTTGGCCGCAGTCTGCAGCTTTTGCTGCTTGCGGTAGTCGATGCTGGCGGCGGCACCGCCAAAGCGGCTGCTGGCGCGGGCGCGGACTTCGACAAACACCCAGCTTTCGCCATCGCGCATGATCAGGTCCAGCTCGCCGTAGCGGCATGACCAGTTGCGCTCAACCAGCCGCAGGCCCTGTGCCTGCAAAAAATCGCACGCCTGCTGCTCGAAACCGGCACCACGCGTGCGTTTGTCCATCAGGGCGCAGCCCGTTCGCCGGTCGGCAGCTCGCGATTGACGCTGCCGTCCTTGCCGATGCGGATTTCACCGGTCACGCCGCCGAGCTTGATGCTGGCGGTCTGCTTGGTGCTGGCCACCGCCTTGCCCAGACGGAAGGCGTCGATACCCAGCGCATACAGGCGCTCGGAAGCACGCGACAACGCGCTGGCCGGACGGGCAATGCCCTGTGCCTGCGGATGATCAGGCATCAGGAACCACGGCATGTCGATGAACAGCGTGCCGGCCAACACCACGCTAGGCTGCAGGGTGTTGATCAGCGAGGTGGCGTAGACCGGCAATTCGCGCGTCAGCATCGGCCGGGCAGTTTCGGCTTCCTTGTCGGACAGCGCCAGAAACACCACATCGGCGAGGTTTTCCATTTCGGTAAGCTTGACCAGATCCACCTTGGCGACATTCATCAGCAGCGGGGCGGTCTTGTGTTTCTGCTGCCAGGCCTCGACGAAGGCGGCGCGCAGGCGGCCAGACAAACCATCATCGCTGAACAGCACCAGCGGCTGCTTGCGGCCATCGTTGCCGAACATGGTGGCCAGCTGGCGCGCTTCGGTCTCGACGGCCAGCGACAGGCTGAACACCTTGTCATTGCTGACCGGTCGCGCCAGCGAATTCAGTACTACGGTCGGCACGCTGGCCTGGGCGGCAACGTTGGCCGCCGCATCGCGTGTCAGCGGGCCGACAATCACCTGGGCACCGGCCGACAACAGCTGCTGGTAGGCCACCACGGCCTGGCTTTCGTTTTCCAGCGCGCGCAGGCTGACCTGCACTTCGCCATCATGGTTGGCCGCGGCCTCGATGCCGGCTTGCACCACGCGGGCGGCTTCGCCCAGCTGTGCCGACTGCACCGGCAGCAAGACGCCAAGATGCAGCTTGGGCGGTTTGCCGTCGCGACTGCCATTATTCAGCAGCACCAGCGCCGGTACGCTGCCAAGCGGGTTGGCCGCAGCGCTGTTCGGGGCTGCCGAGCGATTTTCCAGCGGGCTGCTGGCAGGGGAGACGCTCTGCAATCCCTGCTGATTTTGCTGCAGGATGTAGCCCGGTGACTGGGCAAAGGCTACACTTGCCGCCAGCCAAATCGCCGTACCGGAAAACCAGGGAGCCAATGCGTGCAAACTTTGCTTGATCACTTGATGGATTCTGCTCAGGAGTCTTTTAACAGCGGCTCATTATATGTGGTGGCCACGCCGATTGGAAACCTTGCAGACATCAGCTTGCGTGCCATTGCCGGCTTTCGTGCCGCCGACATCGTACTGGCCGAAGACACCCGTGTGACCGGCAGCCTGCTGACGGCTTACGGTATCAATAAAAAGCTCTACAGCCTGCGCGATCACAATGAAAGCGAGATGGCGGCCAACGTGGTGCGCTGGCTGCAGGAAGGGAAGACCATCGTGCAGGTATCCGATGCCGGCACGCCGGGCATCTCCGATCCTGGCGCCAGGTTGGCCGCGGCGGTGTGGGCTGCCGGCCTGAAGGTGGTGCCGGTGCCAGGCGCCAGTGCCGTCGTCGCTGCGATGTCGGCTGCCGGCCTGCAGACGGCACACTTCCAGTTTCACGGCTTTTTGCCACCGAAGAGCGCGGCGCGCCGCAAGACGCTGCAAACCTGGGCCAAGGCCGGGTTCGCAGTGGTGCTGTACGAAGCACCGCATCGCATTCTCGAATGCGTCGAAGACATCGCCGCCGAGCTTGGGGGCGAGCGTCAGCTGGTGCTGGCGCGCGAGTTGTCCAAGACCTTCGAGACTTTCTTGCGCCTGCCGGCTGCCGAGCTGGCCGAGCGCATCCGCAGCGACAGCAATCAGCAGCGCGGCGAATGCGTGCTGATCATCGACGCTGCGCCGGCTGTCGAAGTCGGCGAAGACAGCCTGCCGGACGAGGCCGAGCGCTTGCTGGCCGCACTGGCTGCGAGTTTGCCAACCAAACAGGCGGCTGCCATCGTGGCCGAGCACTACGGTCTCAACAAGAAAATCCTGTATGACCGTGCTCTGGCCCTGAAAAATGCGTAATAGCTGTTTACAAGCAGGGGTCTAGTCTCTATACTCCGCAACTCAAGAATTTCTGCCCGGGTGGCGAAATTGGTAGACGCAGGGGACTCAAAATCCCCCGCCGCAAGGTGTGCCGGTTCGAGTCCGGCCCCGGGCACCACAGAAATTCAGACAGAAACCGCACGGCGATTGCCTTGCGGTTTTTTGTTTTGCGCGTTTCAACATATTTATTGGCATTATTTCAGTGTTTATGCGCGGTTCATCGCTGCTAGAATCGATGATCTCCCGCCGATATTGAAACTTCATGCCAGCCCTTGTCCCCTCCGCGATGCTGCCTGCGCTGATCATCGCCACAGCCTTGTTCATGGAAAACATGGACGCCACCGTAATTGCCACCTCCCTGCCGGCGATTGCCGCCGATCTGGGCGTTGACCCGATTTCGCTGAAACTGGCGCTGACGTCTTATCTGGTCAGCGTGGCTGTGTTCATTCCGGTCAGCGGCTGGATGGCCGAGCGTTTCGGCACCCGCACCGTGTTCCGCTGGGCGATTGTGGTGTTTATCGCTGGTTCGATCTGGTGCGCGTTTTCCGGCTCGCTGGAAACCTTCGTGCTGGCGCGTTTCCTGCAGGGCATGGGCGGGGCGATGATGGTGCCGGTGGGCAAGCTGGTGCTGTTGCGTACCACCGAGAAAAGCGAGCTGGTGCGCACCATGAGTTATCTGACCATCCCCGCCTTGCTCGGGCCGGTGATGGGGCCGCCGCTGGGCGGTTTCATCAGTACCTATTTTCACTGGCGCTGGATTTTCCTGATCAATATCCCGATCGGCCTGCTGGGGCTGTGGCTGGCCGGGCGTTATATCGTGCAGCTGCGTGAGGAAAAGCCGGTGCCGCTGGATTGGCCGGGCTTTCTGCTGTGCGGTGGCGGCCTGTCGCTGGCGATGCTGGGCATGGCTTCGGGCGGCAAGCATATGCTGACGCCGTTCTGGGCTTATACGTTGACGCTGATCGGTTTTGCGCTGTTGGCCGCCTATATCCGTCATTACCGCCGCAGCCGGCACCCGCTGATGGATCTGGCCTTGCTGAAGATTCCGACCTTCAACGCCAGCGTGCTCGGCGGTTTTGCCTTCCGCATCGGCATGGGTGCGACGCCTTTCCTGGTGCCGCTGATGCTGCAACTGGGTTTCGGCATGTCGCCGTTCCAGTCCGGTCTGCTGACCTGCAGCACCGCACTGGGCGCGATGTTCATGAAAACCATCGTGCAACGCCTGCTTGCGCGCTGGGGCTATCGCCGCGTGCTGCTGGTCAACAGCGTGCTGTGCAGCCTGTCGTTTGCCGCTTACGGCCTGTTTACCGCCGCCACGCCGATCTGGCTGATGCTGGCGACTTTCCTGCTCGGTGGGCTACTGCGTTCGCTGCAATTCACCAGCCTGAATACGCTGGCTTACGCCGATATGCCACAGAACGGCATGAGCCATGCCACCACCATTTCCAGCGTGCTGATGCAGCTGGCGTCCGGTCTGGGCGTCACGATTGCCGCCTTTGTACTGCTGGGCATTTCGCACTGGCAGGGTCATGCCACGGTGCAGGCCAGCGACTTTGCCTGGTCCTTCGTGGTGATGGCGCTGCTGGCGATGTCCTCGACCCTGCAATTGCGCAAACTCAGCGCGGATGCCGGTGCGGCGCTGGCGGTGCGCAAGCGCGGCTGATGGCGGCCAGGGTTGGCCGCAAGCCTCAAGAGACACAAAACAAAACCCCGCCAAGCTTGGCGGGGTTTTGCATGGGCAGTCGGGCTTACTTCTGGATGTCCAGATAGCGCCACTGGTTGAGGAAGTGGTGCGGCACGAAGTTTTTCAGATGCTTGTGGGTGAGGGTGGAGCTGATACGGGTATCACCCAGCACCAGCGGCTGCTGGGCGGCGGCAATCTGGTTCATGCGGTCGTACAGCTTGTTGCGCTCGGCACCGTGCGGCAGCTTCTCGGCCGCTTCATAGGCCTTGTCGTACTCGGCGTTCTTGAAGTTGGCAAAGTTGATGTCGCCGATGGTCTTGCTGTGCAGCAGCTTCATGAAGCTCTGGCCATCCACACTGCCCGCCGACCACGCGAGGCTCCACATCTGCAGCTTGCCGGCACGCGCGTCTTTCAGCTGTTCGTTCCACTGCGCGATCTTCCAGTTGACCTTGATCTTCAGATTGTCGAAGGCCTGCTGCCAGTATTCGTTCCACTGCTTGTCGATGGCGGTGGCACCGGTGGCGTAGTCGATCACCAGCGGCTTGCCGTTCGGCAGGGTGCGATAGCCATCCGCGCCGATCTTATAGCCGAACTTGTCGAGCAGGGCGTTGGCCGCAGCCGGGTCAAATTTCACCGAGGCATCGAACTTCGGGTTGTGGCCGTTCAGGCCTTCCGGCACCAGATAACGCACCGGCACGGCCTGGCCGCGACGGATCTTGGCGATGGTGTCGGCACGCGGGAAGGCCATGGCGATGGCACGGCGCAGCGCGACGTTTTCGGCAGCATAACCGCCAACCGTCGCATCATTCATATTGAAGTAGCTGAAGGTGATTTCGGTGTTCTTCAGGCGATGCAGCTGCATGCCCTGCGAGGCGAATTCCGGCTTCAGCTTGACCTTCAGCGGGTTGGCCGCATCGATATCCAGCACCTGCATCAGCGCTACCTGCGGGATGCCCGTCATGTCGAACTGCTTGTTGACGAAGGACAGCCAGCGCGGTTGTTCTTCCTGTACCACGGACACTTCGATATTGCCGACCAGCGGCAGAGGTTTACCTTTGAATTCAACCTTGCGGAAGCTCGGGTTGGCTTCCAGCACGATGCGCTGGCCTTGCTTCCATTCTTTCAGACGATACGGGCCGGTGCCGACCGGGTTGGCATTGGTATTGCCGCCGGCGCTGATCACCTCGCGCGCTACCGCGCTCATGGCATTGCTGGTCATATTCGACAGGAAGTTGTGGTCGGTATAAGTCAGCGTGATCTGCAGCGTGTATTTATCCAGTACCTTGATGCCTTCCAGTGGCGCATCGTAGTCCAGCGGGCCTTTGCCGGCGGCCTTTACCAGCTCGTCAGCGCCGACAAACTTGCCGGCTACCAGCGAGGTATGCGGCGAGTTCATGGTCGGGTCCAGCAGGCGCTTGATCGAGTAGGCATAATCGGCTGCGGTCAGCTCGCGCTTCTTGCCGCCAAAGGCCGGATGATCGGCAAAGAAGATGCCGGGCTTGATCTTGAAGGTGTAGACCTTGCCATCAGCCGAGATGGTCGGCATGGCGGTAATGGTATTGGGCACCAGCTTGTAAGGGCGGGCGGTGTAGTCGTAGCTCACCAGCGGATCAAAAATATTGGCCATGATGATGTTGGAGTTACCATCATTGTTCTTGGCCGGGTCGAAGCCGGTTTCCGGAAAGCTGAACGCGACACGCAGTGTCTTGCTCATGTCGGCGGCGTGGGCGGTGCCAAACGCACAGAGGGTGGCCAGGGTGATGGCAGCGAGTTTTTTCATGAGTTTCTCCAGGTATGCTTGCCCATATGCTTGGGCATGGCGAGAACATAACTCAGCGATTAATGCTCATCAAATAGACATTTGATAGATAAAAATTAAACAGATAATGTTTTTGAAGGTTGATTATTTTAATAAGGTGGCTGTTGATACGATTGCGCGCTGCAGGGCGGAGCATTACAGTCTGCCTTTTTGATGTATTTGGCATTGCCGGTGCCGGCAGTGTGCGAGCCGCAGAATCAGCTGCAGCCGACTGACAGCCAAACAAGAATGACAAGAGAGAACAAGACGATGAAACGCAAGACCGGTCTGGGCCTGCTGTTGCTGCTGGCCAGCCTGCCGCTGTTTGCCAAACCGACGCTGGTGCGCGAGGTAGAGGGCGTATTCGAATACAAACTGGACAACGGCCTGCAGATTTTGCTGTTGCCGGACAATGCCAAGCCGGTGACGCTGGTCAATATGACGTACAAGGTCGGCTCGCGCCACGAGAACTACGGCGAAACCGGCATGGCGCATCTGCTCGAGCACCTGATCTTCAAGGGCAGCCCGAAAAACCCCGAGCCATGGGCCGAGTTCACCCGCCGCGGCCTGCAGGCCAATGGCACCACCAATCCCGACCGTACGAATTACTTCGCCAGCTTTGCGGCCAACGATGACACGCTGAAGTGGTATCTGGGCTGGCAAGCCGACGCGATGGTGAACAGCCACATCGCCAAAAAAGACCTCGACAGCGAAATGACGGTGGTGCGCAACGAGATGGAGCGCGGCGAGAACAATCCCGGGCGCGTGCTGTACCAGACCATGCTGCAAAGCATGTTCGGCTGGCACAACTACGGCAAGAGCACCATCGGCGCACGCAGCGATGTCGAGAACGTCGATATCGGCCGCCTGAAAGGCTTTTACCAGACTTACTACCGCCCCGATAACGCCGCGCTGATAATCACCGGCAAGTTTGATACGCAAAAAGTGTTGGGCTGGATTGACGACAGCTTCGGCAAGTTGGCCGCAAGCAAGGCACCGCTGCCACGCTTGTACACCATCGAGGCGGCACAGGATGGCGAGCGCAACATCACCGTGCGCCGCGTTGGCGGCACGCCCATCGTGATGGCGGGTTATCACATTCCGCCGGCGGCCAGCCGCGAGTATGCGGCGCTGTGGCTGCTGGGCGAGATCCTCAATGATGTGCCGTCCGGCCGGTTGTACCAGGCGCTGGTGGAGAAACAGAAACTGGCGACCGGTGCAGGTTTTGGCGCGCGCGCGATGCACGACCCCGGCATGGCCAGCCTGAGTGCCTCGCCAACCGAAAAAGCCGATCTGGATGTGTTGCAGCGTGAAATGCTGGCGATTGCCGAGGGCTTTGCTGCCAACCCTGTGACGGCGGCCGAACTGGAGCGTGCACGCAAGGTCTGGCTCAATGGCTGGGAAAAACGCTTTGCCAGCCCCGAAGCCGTCGGCCAGGGCCTGTCCGAGGCCGTGGCGGTGGGCGACTGGCGGCTGACTTTCCTGCTGCGTGACCGCATCAAGACGCTGACTGTCGAGGAAGTACAGCAGGCCGCTGTCAAATATCTGCAAGCCAGCAACCGCACCGTGGCGCGTTATATCCCGACCGACAAGCCGCAGCGCGCGCCGGCCCCGGCCTTTGCCGACATTGCCAAAGAGCTGCAGGACTTCAAACCGCAAGCGGCGGCCAAAGCTGTCGCCGAGTTCGAGGCCACGCCGGCCAATATCGATGCCCATACCATCAAGGGCCAGGTCGGCACGCTGAAATACGCGCTGCTGCCCAAGCCGACCCGTGGCGAGATTGTCACCGGCACGCTGACGCTGGATATGGGCAGCGAGCAGAGTCTGCAAAACCAGGTACAGGTAGCGAGTTTCCTGCGCAATATGCTGGGGCAGGGCACGACGCGGCTGAGCCGCCAGCAGTTCAATGATGCCGCCGATGCGGCCAAGTTGAGCTGGCGCGTCAGCGGCGGCGCGGCCGGCATCAGTGTGAGTTTTTCAACCGTACGCAGCCAGCTGGATGCTTCGCTGGCCTTGCTGAGTGAAGCCCTTCGTCAGCCACGGCTTGATGCTGCGGCGCTGGAAGAAGAGCGCAATCAGGCGCTGGACAGCCTGAAAAAACAGCGTGATGAACCGGGCTCGGTAGCGGGCAATGCGGTCGCCAAAGTATTGAATCACTATCCGAAAGGCAGCATTTTTTACGCCCGCAGCCCGGATGAGCGCGAAGCGGATATCCGCGCGGTAGCGCTGGCGCAGGTGCAGGATTTCCATCGCCGTTTCTATGGAATACAACAAGCCCGCTTTACGTTGGTAGGCGATTTTGATGCCAAGGCGGTGCCGGCCCAACTCGACAAACTGCTGACGGGCTGGAGTGCGCCCGAGGCGGTAGTGAAGTTCGACTACCAGCCGGCCTTCAAGCCTGGCCAACGCTTGCAACTGCGTACGCCGGACAAGGCCAATGCCACCGTTTCTGGCACGCTGGAGCTGCCTATCGGCAATGATCATGCCGACGCACCGGCGCTGAATGTGGCGCTGCAGATCCTGGGTGACTCCGGTAATTCACGCTTGTGGAAGCGTATCCGCGAGAAAGATGGCCTCAGCTATGGCGTGGGGATGTTTGCGGATCTGAGTGCCGACGAGCCGAATGGCGAGCTGGGCATCCATGGCAGCTTTGCGCCTCAGAATCTGGCCAGGTTCGAGCAGGCGCTGCAAGAAGAAATGCAGCGTGCGCTGAAGGACGGCTTTAGCGCTGCCGAGTTGGCCGCGGCCAAGCAAACGATAGCGCGGGAGACCGAGATGGCGCTGGCGCAGGATGGTGCGCTGGCCGGCCGGCTGTCTGGCAACCTCAAGCGCAATCGTGATCTGGCCTATACCGCCAGCCGCCTGCAGCAGTATCAGGCGTTGACGCTGGACGAGGTGAATGCCGCGCTGCGCCGTTATCTGAAGCCGGAAAACTTTGTCATCGCCTACGCCGGCGACTTCAAGTAAGCCGTCGTCCAGCAGCTTGCGGCCAACCTTGGCCGCAAGCTGCTGGACTTATGGCGAGCGGGTGGCCGGCGGCGTGGCTGTCTGTTGCGGCAGGGCAGGCGGTTCTGCCGGCAGCCGTGCCAGCTGGTAGTCGGCCAGCGTGCTGTACAGGGGCTTGCAGAACAGCCGCGAAACCAGCGAAGACAGCATCGCCACCGCCATCAGGCTGATGACCATCTCGTGGCCGTCTATCATCTCCATCACGATGATGAAGGACGTCAGCGGTGCCTGGGTAACCGCGGCCAGAAAACCGGCCATGCACAGCGCGTAGATCGACAGCTCGCTGGTATGGGCGAGTAGCGGCTGGATGTCGGCGCCGATGCCGACACCGATGGCGAGGCTGGGCGCAAAGATGCCGCCCGGAATGCCGCTGAGGAAAGACAGCACGGTGGCGGCAAACTTCACCGGCGCGTAATACCACGGCAGATCCAGCGAGCCTTCCAGCGCTTCTTGCGTATAGAAGTAGCCCGAGCCATGCGCCGCACCGTGGCTGATCAGCCCGAGCAAAGCCACGCCAAGGCCGCAGACGCCGGCCCAGTACACCGGATGATGCTTGCGGAACAGGCCGACCCTGTCATTACCCGGCCGTGCCAGTCGCGACAGCAGACGGCTGAATACTCCACCGGCAATGCCGCAGACCAGCGCACAGAAAATCACCGGCCACATGATGCGGTAATCGACGCTGTCGACGCGCAGGCGGCCGAAATAGGTGTAATTGCCCTGTAGCGAGATCGAAATCAGACCGGCCAGCACAATCGCCGAAATCAGCACGCCATTGGTTTTTTCTTCGAAGCGCTTGCCCAGTTCTTCGATGGCAAACACGATACCGGCCAGCGGGGTATTGAAGGCCGCCGAAATGCCGGCAGCCCCGCCGGCCAGCAGCAGATGCTTGGCATAACGTTCGGGATGGCGCGGCAAAAAGTGGCGACAGGCGTGCATGACACTGGCGCCAACCTGGACCGAAGGCCCTTCGCGGCCGCTGGAAAAGCCCACAGCCAGCGCGCTGACACCCAGCATGATCTTGCCCAGTACAATGCGCATCGACACAAACAGGCTGAAATGGCGATGCGGGGTGGACTCCTTCAGCGCGGCGATGACTTGCGGAATGCCACTGCCCTCCGCCCCCGGGAAATAGCGTCGCGTCAGCCAGACGATGCCCATGCCGCCTAGCGGACAGGCCAGCAGGGGAAACCAGAAATGCTGGCTGGTGGTATGGTTGAAGAAGTCGATGGCTTGTTCGGTCATGACTGCAAACAACACGACAATCAGACCGGTGGCGATGGCGGCCAGCCAGATGACAGCCCGTTCTTGCCAGGCACGGCGATCGGCCAGCGTGCGGCGGTAGACGGATTTGAGCAGTGGATGCATGGATGCCGGGTCGTACCCGTGCAGGCGGGTATGACGTAATACTGTATGGGAATCGAGAATGTTAAGACGTTCGCCGAGGACTGGCCAGTAGTTTTGTTCGAAAGCTAAATAATGAATGCAAGAACGGCAGCCTGGGTCGACACCCATCTGCATCTGGATGCGCCGGAGTTTGCGGCCAACCGTGACGAGGTCTGGCAGCAGGCACGGGCGCTGGGCATGGCGCAGGCGGTGGTGCCGGCGGTCATGGCCGATACTTTTGCTGATGTAGTGGCGATGCGCGAGCGCTATGGTGTGGCAGTCGCCTTCGGCCTGCACCCGATCTATCTGGCGCAGCATCGTGACGAACATCTGGCGCTGCTCGAACACTATCTGTCCCATGAAAACCCGGTGGCGGTGGGCGAGTGCGGCCTGGATTTTTATCTGCCGGAACTCGACCCGGCGGCGCAGGAGGCCCTGCTGCTGGCGCAGCTGAAGCTGGCGCGCAAGTTTGATCTGCCGGTCATTCTGCATGTGCGCCGCTCGCAGGATCGCGTGCTCAAATGTCTGCGGCAGGTAAAGGTGCGCGGCGGCATCGCCCATGCATTCAATGGCAGCGAGCAGCAGGCGCAGGCCTTCATCGATCTGGGCTTTTGTCTGGGTTTTGGTGGCGCGATGACTTATCAGGGCTCGCAGCGGATCAGAAGGTTGGCCGCAAGCCTGCCGGCCGAGGCGCTGGTGCTGGAAACCGATGGGCCGGATATTCCGCCAGCCTGGGCGCAGGATGTGCCGAATGTGCCGGCCAATCTGCCTCGCTTTGCCATCGAGCTGGCGGCCCTGCGCAATCTGCCACTGGAGGAGGTGCTGGCAATCACCACGCAGAATGCGCGGCGGGTGTTGCCGCGGCTAGACTGGCAGGCATGAAAAAACCGGCGCAAGGCCGGTTTTTTCATTTGCAGCGTGGCAATCAGTTCGACAGCGTCGAGCTGGGTTCGCCGCCCGGTGCCATGCGCAGCAGCTTGCTGCGCAGCTCTTGCGCCTTGCTGCTGGTGGCCGGTACGGCTGTATTGCCCAGCGGTGCCAGTACCGGAGCTGGCGCAGCCTGTACCGGTGCCGGGTTGGCCGCAACAGCCGCTGGCGTTGCTGCCGGTTGCCACAGATTGGCTGGGGCAGCAGCCGGGGCCGGCTTGAGCTGTGGCGCGGGTGTCGCCGGCTTGTATGGCAGTGGTGCCGGCAGCGGCTTGCTGTTGGCTGCCGGCTTGGCAGCCGGTTGCCACAGCGAGGTGGTGTTGACCGGGGCGCTAACCGGCGCATTGCGCTGGACGACCGGGGCGGCAGCTGGCGCAGTCGGGCTGGCCGGCAGCGCGCTGGCGCTCTGGGTGACAATCAGCACGCGGCGGTGGCTCGGGTCGTTGGCGGCGATACCCGGCAGCGGGGCGGTGTTGCCACGGCCGAGGCTGTCGAGGCGATCGGCCGGTACGCCCTGAGTAATCAGGTATTGCTTGACGGCATCGGCGCGCTGTTGCGACAGCGACAGGTTGGCCGCAGCATTGCCGCTGCTGTCGGTGTGACCTTCAACCAGATAGCGTTTGCCAGCCATTTCCGGCAGCAGCAGGGTCTGGGCGAGGCTGTTGAGTTCGGCCTTGCTTTCCTCGCGGATATTGGCCGAAGACAGGTCAAACTGTACGCGGGTATTGATGACGACCTCGCGTTGCAGCGGGGTCGGTACGGTCTTGCTGACCACGGTTGGTGCCACCGTGCTGGTGGTGAACGAGGACATTACCGATTTGGCCGGTTTCAGTGCGATGCTCGGGTCGGCCTTGGCGGTGGCGCAGGCAAAGGTGCGCAGCGCGTCGCTGTTCAGGCCTTCCGGCTCGGCTTGCTTGAGCTGCAGCACTTCGAGCAGGCGGCCAGATTCACCGGCAATGCGGTAGCGCGCCAGTTGCAGATCAAGCTCGGCAATCAGCAGGTCGCGGCGGGCGGTGAACAGCTCGTTTTCGCTGTCCAGCATATCGAGCAGGGTGCGCTGGCCGATGTCAAACTGCTGTCGATAAGCATCGCGCGCTTTTTCGGTCGACAGCTGGTGCTGGCGCAGGGCGTCAAGCTGGGCGTCGAGTTTCAGCGAGTCATTGTAGGCAATGGCCACTTGCTGGCGCATGTCGCGGCAAGCCTTGGTGCCGAGTGCTTCGGCCTCGTCAAGGCGGGCTGCGGCGGCGGACAGACGTGCCTTGTCGGCGCCACCGCGATACAGATTCATATTGAAGACCAGCTCGAGCGCGCTGCGATTGTCGCGGCCTTTGACGCCGTCACGATTATTGGTGCTGTCGCGGCTGGCGCGCAGATCCAGCGTCGGCATGAAGGCACCCTTGCGCGCCGAGATTTCGGACTCGGCAGAGTGGAACAGTGCCGCCGCCGCCTGCAGACGCGGATTGTTCTTTTCGGCCAGGTTCATCACCTCATCGCCGGAAGGCGAGGCCAGCAGACCGGCGAGGGTCAGCTGCTCCGGGGCAGCATTGCCGACGATACGCGCGTAGCGCGCCGAGACATCGTGCAGATTGGCGATTTCGTTCAGCAGATTACTTTCGGCCAGTGCCATGCGGCCGGCGACTTGCTCGAGGTCCACCCTGCGGCCAACCCCCTGGCTCACGCGCTGCAGGATCTGTTCGTAGATACCCTTGTGGACGGCGTAGTTTTCTTCGGCGATTTCAACCAGTTTGCCAAAGCGCACCACGTCGATATAGGCGCGCACGGCCTCCAGACTCTGGCTTTCGGCTTCGGCAAGGTATTCGTAATAGCGAGCGCGGCTGGTCAGATCCAGCTGCTTGACCTGATGCGTGGTGATGAAACCCTGAAACAGATTCTGGCTCAGGCTGAGGTTGTAGCCGTTGCGGGTGAAGCTGCTGCTGTTGCGGCCACCGTTGGCCGCCGGGCTGTCGCGGCTTTCGCGGGCAGCGGCCACGCTGAAGTCGATGCTGGGCAGGAAGCCGGCTTGGGCAACGCCTTTTTCCTCGGTGCTGGCACGGAAATTGTGCCATTTCATGCGTACTTCCGCGTTATTCTTCAGCGTCTGGCTGACAGCATCACGGACTTCGAATGCCTGTGCGGCAGGCAGGGTACCGGTCATAAGCAGAGTCAGGCCAAGCAGGACGGGTAGACGTTTGCGACGGAAGTGCATTTCAGCCTCGGTTTCTACAGGTTAAAAATGGCAGTATTAATAACCTGTTCTTGAAATAATTTTAAACAGCATGTGCATATTGTCCGAACTGACAAGGGCACTGTCAAGTAAAGCTTGGTACTGTTTATTTTGTTGACATAAAATTTGGACACGTTTGTGTCAACCTGGTTTCGGAATTGTATCGATGAATGTTCAACGCCCATTTTTGGCCTTTTTTCTGGCAGCCTCGGTGCTGCTGGCATCGGCATGGGCGTTGGCAACTTTGTCGCTTGACCGGGTTGCCCAGCTGTATAACGGCCAGGCTGTGCCGGTGTATCAGGCCTGGTTGCAACTGCTGCAGCAGAGCCAGCGTGAACAAGATGAGCTGCAGCGGCTCAGGGCGGCCAACCAGTTTTTCAATCAGCGTATCCGTTTTGTAGAAGACACCGATCTGTGGGGGCAGGCCGATTATTGGGCGACGCCGCTGGAAACCATGGCGCGTCGCGCCGGTGATTGTGAAGACTTCACCATCGCCAAGTATTTCTCCCTGCGTGAAATCGGCATTCCGGCAGAAAAACTGAGGATTACCTACGTCAAGGCCAGGATAGGCGGTGCCGGCAGCAGTGTCACGCAAGCGCACATGGTGCTGGCTTATTACCCGCAGCCGACGGCCGAGCCGCTGATTCTGGACAACCTGGTTGGCAGTATTCAGCCGGCGTCGCAGCGTGCCGATCTGACCCCGGTGTTCAGTTTCAATGCCGAAGGGCTGTGGATGGCCGGTTCCGCCGCGCCGAACTCCAGCGCCGACCGGCTGACGCGCTGGCGGCAGCTGATCGAAAAAATGCAAAAAGAAGGTTTCTTGTAATGTTTGGTCGACATACGGCCAGTATCGGGAAGAGTCACAGGATATGAAGAAAGTTTCCCTGATCCAGCAATTGTGGGCTTTGGTGCTGGCAGCGGTATTGCTGGCGGCAACCGGCAGTTTGCTGGCCAATCTGTATAACGCCCGCGACTATATGCAGCAGCAGCTGACGGCGCACGGCAAGGATGCGGCCAACTCGCTGGCGCTGATGATTACCCAGGGCAAGGCCGAGCAGGCGATGGGCGAGACGCTGATCAATGCCGCGTTTGACCAGGGGCATTTCCGCAGCATTCGCTGGCTGGGGGCGGATGGTCAGGTCAAGGTGCAGCGGCAGAATCCGCAGCAGTTTGGCGATACGCCTGCGTGGTTCCGCCAGGCCTTCGCACTGGATGCCTCGCCCGGCCGTGCCATGATCAATAGCGGCTGGTTGCAGGCTGGCGTCATCGAAGTGGAAAGCGATGCCGGTTATGCCTACGCCGCCTTGTGGCGCGGGGCGATGCAGATCTTTACCTGGGTCGGGCTGGCAGGCTTGCTAGTCGGGCTGGTGGCTTCGCTGGGGGTCAATGCGATCCGCCGGCAGCTGCATAGCGTGGTCGATCAGGCCAAGGCGATTACCCAGCGCCGCTTCGTGACTATCCCCGAGCCGGGCGGGCCGGAAATGGGGCGCTTGGCACAGGCGATGAATGCCATGGTTGGCCGCATCAAGGCTATGTTTGAAGAAGAGGCGCAGCGATTGGAGCAGCTGCGTCGCCAGCTGAATTTTGATGCGGTGACCGGTCTGGCCAATCGCGGCTATTTCATGGGCCTGCTGCAGGCCGAGCTGGAGGCACGCGAGGTGCGCGAACAGGGCTTGCTGTTGCTGCGCGTGCAGGAGCTCACCGAATTCAACAACTCACTGGGCCGTGCGCTGACTGACCAGCTGCTGCAAAAGCTGGCAGCCGGCCTCAGCGATCGCCAGTTGCTGGGCGAGCAGGTCTTGGCCGCGCGACTGAACGGTTCCGATTTTGCCGTGCTGTTTGATGCCGAGTTGGCTGATGAAGCTGGCCTCACCGAACTGCATCAGCGCCTGAGCGCCGAGCTCGCCAGTTTTGCCGGCAGACAGGTGTTGCTGGCGATGGCGCTGACCGATGTGCGCGAGGGCGACAGCATTCGCGATCTGATGTCGCGACTCGATCATGCACTGGCGGTGGCCGAGGCGGCTGGTTGCCAGCAGCCCGAAATTGCCAAGAATCATGCGGCGCGGCAGACCTTGCAGACGACTGATGCCTGGGCCGGCTTTCTGGATCAGGCCGTAGCCAGACGCGAGCTGAAGCTGGTGTCGTTTGCCGTGCGTGGCCGGGCCGGCGAGATGCTGCACGAGGAGGCACCGCTACGCCTGCAACAGGGCGAGGCGTGGTTGCCGGCTGGCCAGTTCATGCCGATGGCGATTCGTACCGGCCGGGTGGCGGCGCTGGATCTGGCGGCCGTGAGTCTGGCGCTGCAAAGGTTGGCCGCAGAGCCGGCCTGCCCGGGTATTGCCGTCAATCTGGCGGCCGAATCCTTGCAGCAGGCTGACTATGTGACGCGACTGGCTCAGCTGGTGCGCCAGCACAAGGTCGAGGCTGGCCGTCTGTGGCTGGAGGTGGCCGAGGCCGGCATCGTCAATCGCTTCGAGGCCTTCCGCGAGCTGTGTCTGGCGCTGGCCGATCTGCCGTGCCGCGTCGGCATCGAGCACTTTGGCCGCCAGTTCAGCCTGGTGGGCCAGTTGCATGATCTGGGTATCGACTATCTGAAGATCGATGCGAGCTTTATTCAGGATATTCAGCAGCAGGACGGGCAACAGGCCTTGCTCAAGGGCTTGTGCCAGATTGCGCACAATATCGGGCTGGGCGTGATTGCCGAAGGCGTACATCACGAGGCCGAGCAGCAGATGCTGTTCAGTCTGGGCTTTGATGGCGTGACCGGCCCGGGTGTGCGCTGAGCGGCAGCAGGTTGGCCGCCAATCGCGGGCATGAAAAAACCGGCACCCAGGGTGCCGGTTTTTGTTTGGCAAGCGCAGTGTTTACTGCTGGATGCCGGCGATCAGCCAACGGCTGCTGTCGCCTTCTTTCACGTAATGCCAGGTTTCGGCAAACGGTACGGCAGCGGCGCCAACGTTTTCGCTGACCATGCCGGAGAAGCGGACGCTGGCAACCATGCGGTTACCTTCGTTGACGGCTTCGATGACCTGGCAATCGAGTTGCGGGAAGTCAGCCATTTCGGTATTGCCCTTGATGTCTTCCTGCAGGGCGAGGAACAGCTCGGGGGTCATGTACTTGCGTACTTCTTCCAGGCTCTCGGCCGAATTGAGGTTCTGCAGATGCAGGAAGGTTGCCTTGGCCTGACGCAGGAAGTGCGGCACTTCGGTACCATCCGGCAGGCGTTGCAGGCTGGCTGGTGGCGGAGTCAGACCGCTGCCACCGAATTGTTGCGGCTGGCCGGAACCGATAGGCGGAATGCCGCCGGCTGGCTGGAAGTGGGTCTGGCCCATGGACATCGGCTGCGGGGCGCGCATGGTCGCCTGTTTTTTCAGGGCACGGCTGCGCAGGAAAGCCAGCAGGGCAAGGCCGCCAAGGCCGCCCAGAATCACGGCCATCCATGGGAAGCCGCCATCATCATCACCCATGGCCGAGCCGAGCAGATAGCCGGCGGCCGCACCGGCCGCACCGGCGGCAACCATGCCGCCCACGCCGGAGCCTTTCTGTTGTGGCGCAACCGGCGCCGCAGCCTTGCCTGGCACGGCCTGTTGTTGCTGGAAGCTCTGGGTCGGAGCGGAACGCTGCATGCCGGCGCTCTTGCCCTTGCCAACGCGCGCGGCATCGGCAAATGGGGCGGCCAGCAGGCAGACCATGGATAGGGCAAGGAAAGTGCTCTTGGCACGGGTGCTCATGTCTTGTTCTCCAAAAGAAGCAATGGGCGGCAATCGCTTATCGCCGGACGGTTCTCTGCCGTCATGCAGTGCGACTGACGCCGAGGGATTTAGTTCTGGGTAGCCGGCTGAATTTCAAGTATCACCACTTCGCCAGCCGTAATGCTGAAGCGGATGTCGGCACCGGCAAGGCGCATGCCGTAGATGCGCTGCGGATCATCCTGATAAGCGGGGCGCGGGTCTTGCGCCAGCACTTCTTCGGCCAGGGTGGCAAACCACTGCGGTGCTTGCGGCCAACTGGCCAGATTGTTCAGCGCATGCTCGCTCCACTGCACTGTCAGTTGCGGCGGCGGGCCATCGACAAAGCCGCCACGTGCCGCGGGCCTGGCCTCGACAAACGGAATATATGGCTTGATGTCGACCACAGGCGTGCCATCCAGCAGATCAGCGCCGGCCAGATGCAGCACCACGCCGTGGCTGCGATCTATGTTTTTGAGCTCGACCAGCGACAGGCCCAGCCCGTTGGGGCGGTGGGTGGCGCGGCTGGCGAATACGCCGACTTTCTGGTTGCCGCCCAGCCGCGGCGGGCGCACCAGCGGCTGCCAGCCGCGCGCCAGCGTCTCGTGAAACACGAAACTCAGCCAGACGTGGGAAAAATCCTCCAGCCCGCGTACACAGTCCGGATGGTTGTAGGGTGGCAGCAGTTCCAGCTGCACCGGCGCCGAGGGCGCGAGCGCCGGCTGGCGCGGGATGCCGAATTTTTCCTGATACGGCGAGCGGATGATGCCGATGGTGTCGAGGGTATAAGCCATGGCGGCATTGTAGCAGCGCGCTTGCCTTGCCCGCAGCCGCACAAACGCATGGCAAGGTTGGCCGCATGCTTGCGGCCAACCTTTAATCGTTTAGCCCTGGGTGTTGAAGTGGCGCTGGTGGCGCAGATTGAGGCGGTTCATCGGTAGCAGCATGAAAAAATCGGCGCAATTGAAATCCGGATCCCATGCCGGTTCACCGCAAATCCACGCACCGGCCCGCAGATAGCCCTTGATCAGCGGTGGCAGCGGGGCTTGCACATCGGGCGCGGCAATGCGGTCTAGCGGCAGCGGCAGATGCGGCGTGACGCGCCATTCGGGCGGCGACAGGTGGCCGGCCTCCAGCTGGCGATACAGGCTGACAGCCTGGCCGCCACCATCGGCGAGACTGACGCTGGCGCAACCTATCAGGTACTGGCCGCCGTGCTGCTGCACATAGTCGGCGATGCCGGCCCACAGCATGGCGATTACCGCGCCGCGACGATAATCCTTGTGGACGCAAGAGCGGCCCAGCTCGATCAGGTGCGGGCGGATGCCGGCCAGGCGCGACAGGTCGAATTCATGCTCGGAATACAGCTGCGGCAGCGTGGCGGCACGCGCAGGCGGCAACAGGCGATAGGTGCCGACCAGTTTGCCATTGGCCGGGTCTTCTACCAGCAGATGGTCGCAGTAGGCATCGTACTCGTCGCTATCCAGCCCGTTTTCCGCGCCGGCCAGTCTGGCCCCCATTTCTTCGGCAAATACCTTGTAGCGCAATTTTTGTGCACGACGCAGGTCTTTCTTGCCCTTGGCGAGGCGTAATTGCAGCGTGGCCCGGGCGCGTGGTGCCTGATCAAGTTGCAGTTGCATGCCGTGTCCTTGCTTGATGAGAGATGAGCGCCATCGTGGCAGCCGCATATGACGGTAAGATGGCGTGTCAGTGACAGGCGGGTGACAGCCCGGCAAAAGCCGCATGAATGGCAGGGCTATAGCGAAATCAATGACTTAAACGTAGGCGGGAATTGCGATATAATGCGCGGTTCCGAATTTTTCAGTGCCTGCCAGCAGCAGGCCGGCAGCAAAGGTTGGCCGCAGGCCTGTCCCGGCCTGCCACAGCGTGAGGCGATAGCGAGATGATTTACCCGACAACCTTTGACGTGATTGTGGTGGGCGGCGGCCATGCCGGCACCGAGGCCGCACTGGCGGCGGCGCGCATGGGCTGTAATACCCTGTTGTTGACGCACAATATCGAGACCCTGGGTCAGATGTCGTGCAACCCGTCCATCGGTGGTATCGGCAAGGGTCACCTCGTGAAGGAAGTCGATGCGCTGGGCGGCGCGATGGCGCTGGCCACCGATATCGGCGGCATCCAGTTCCGCACCCTGAACGCCTCCAAAGGCCCGGCCGTGCGTGCGACCCGTGCCCAGGCCGACCGTATCCTCTACAAGGCCGCGATTCGCGAGATGCTGGAAAACCAGCCGAATCTGACCCTGTTCCAGCAGCCGGTTGATGATCTGCTGATGGAAGGCGACCGTGTTGCCGGTGCGATTACCGCCATCGGCATTACCTTCCGCGCCAAGTCTGTGGTGCTGACCGCCGGCACCTTCCTGTCCGGCAAGATTCACGTCGGCCTCGAAAACTACACCGGTGGCCGCGCCGGCGATGCCGCTGCCTCGACGCTGGGCGAGCGCCTGCGTGAGCTGAGCCTGCCGGTTGGCCGCCTGAAAACCGGCACGCCGCCACGCATCGACGGCCGGACGATTGACTTCTCGGTGATGGAAGCACAGCCGGGCGACACGCCGGAGCCGGTGTTTTCCTATCGTGGCAACCGTGCCATGCACCCGACCCAGCTGCCATGCTGGATTACCCATACCAATCAGCAGACCCACGACATCATTCGCAGCGGTTTTGACCGCAGCCCGATGTTTACCGGGGTGATCGAAGGCGTCGGCCCGCGTTACTGCCCGTCTATCGAAGACAAGATCAACCGCTTTGCCGACAAGGACAGCCACCAGATCTTCCTCGAGCCGGAAGGCCTGACCACGCACGAGTACTACCCGAACGGTATCTCGACCAGTCTGCCGTTTGACATCCAGCTGGCGGCCGTGCGTTCGATTCCCGGCCTGGAAAACGCCCACATCCTGCGCCCCGGCTATGCCATCGAATACGATTATTTTGATCCGCGCGGCCTGAAATCCACGCTGGAAACCAAGGCGATTCAGGGTCTGTTCTTTGCCGGCCAGATCAACGGCACCACCGGTTACGAAGAAGCCGCTGCACAGGGCCTGCTGGCTGGCCTGAATGCTGGCCTGTACTCGCGCGAGCAGGATGGCTGGTGTCCGCGTCGTGACGAGGCCTATCTCGGCGTGCTGGTGGACGACCTGACCACGCTGGGCGTGTCCGAGCCTTACCGCATGTTTACCAGTCGCGCCGAATTCCGCCTGCAGCTGCGCGAAGACAATGCCGACCTGCGTCTGACCGAGGTTGGCCGCAAGCATGGCCTGATCGGTGATGCGCAGTGGGAGGCCTTCTGCCGCAAGCGTGATGCGGTCGAGGCCGAGAAACAGCGTCTGTCCAGCAGCTGGGTACAACCGGCCAAGCTGCAGCCGGGCGAGGACGAGCGCATCATCGGCCAGAAGCTGGGCCGCGAATACACGCTGGCCGATCTGTTGCGCCGCCCGGATGTGCGTTACCGCGATCTGATGACGCTGTCGCTGGCAGGGGAGGGCGTCGAGGATGATATCGTCGCCGAACAAGTCGAGATCCAGATCAAGTATCAGGGCTATATCGACCGCCAGAACGAAGAAGTAGCGCGTCTTGAGCAACTGGATGATGTGAAGCTGCCAGCCGATATCGACTATGCACTGGTGAAGGGCTTGTCGAAAGAGGTGTCGCAGAAACTTAACCAGCATCGCCCGGAGACACTGGGTCAGGCCTCGCGCATCCAGGGCATTACCCCGGCCGCGGTGGCGCTGCTGCTGGTGCACCTGAAGCGCGGCTTTGGCGAGGCCCGTGCCGTGGCTGAATAAAATTCATGCTGCACTGCGTCCTGTTCATGGCGAACAGGGCGCAATTCTTGTCGATAACCGTTACAATCGCCGCATTCCCATTCATTCGCCGTACCCATCATCATGACGCATCGTGCCGAAATTTCGCGTGGGCTGGACAGCATCGGTCTGGCTCTGGATGAAGCCCAACTTGACCTGCTGGTAGGCTATCTGGGCCTGCTCGGCAAGTGGAACCAGACGTATAACCTGACCGCGATCCGCGAGTCCGAGCGCATGGTCAGCTATCACCTGCTGGACAGCCTGACGCTGGTGCCGCATCTGGCTGGCGGCACGCGTCTGCTCGACGTCGGTTCCGGTGGCGGCATGCCCGGCATCCCGGCGGCGATTGCGCGCCCGGATCTGCAAGTGGTGGTACTGGATGCCAATCACAAGAAAACCACTTTCCTGCGCCAGGCGGTAATCGAGCTCAAGCTGCCGAATGTGCAGGTGATTACCGATCGCGTCGAGGCTTACCAGCCGGAGCAGAAATTCGACCGCATCACCAGCCGCGCTTTCTCCGAGCTGGCCGAATTCGTCAAGCTGTCGCGTCATCTGCTGGCCGATGGCGGCCAGTTCGTGGCGATGAAGGGGGTTTACCCTTACGAAGAAATCGCCCAGCTGCCGGCTGACTTCACCGTTGCCGAAGTCTTGCCGCTGACGGTGCCGGGGCTGGATGCCGAGCGTCATCTGGTGCGTGTGGTCGCCAAATGACAGCCCGCATCATCGCGATCGCCAACCAGAAAGGCGGCGTCGGCAAGACGACGACGGTGGTCAATCTGGCCGCCTGCCTGGTAGAGCAGGGCAGGCGTGTGCTGATTGTCGATCTGGACCCGCAAGGCAATGCCACCATGGGTTGCGGCATCGACAAGAGCAAGCTCAAGGCTTCGCTGTATCACGTCTTGCTGGCCGAGTGCGAGCCGGCCGAGGCAGTGCAGCAGGCGAAAGAGGGCGGTTTTGATGTGCTGCCGGCCAATCGCGACCTGTCGGCTGCTGAAGTCGAGCTGATGCAGGAGCTGGCGCGCGAGGCACGTCTGCGCAATGCGCTGGAAGTGCTTGCGGCCAACTACGATTACATCCTGCTCGATTGCCCGCCATCGCTGAACCTGCTGACGCTGAACGGCCTGGTGGCCGCGCAGGGCGTGCTGATTCCGATGGTGTGCGAATACTACGCGCTGGAAGGTCTGACCGATCTGGTGAACACCCTGCGCAAGGTGCGTCTGGCGGTGAATCCCAAGATCGAAATCATGGGCTTGTTGCGCACCATGTTTGATGCGCGCAGCAATCTGTCGCAGCAGGTGTCCGAACAGCTGGCGCGCCATTTTGGCGACAAGGTGTTCGAAACCGTTATCCCGCGCAATATCCGCCTGGCGGAAGCGCCGAGTCACGGCCTGCCCGGCATCATCTACGACCGCAATGCCCGCGGCTCGCAAGCTTATCTGAATCTGGCCGCGGAGCTGATCCGTCGTCTGGAACCACAAACCGAAACTGCAACACACTGACTATGGCCAAACTCAAAGGACTGGGGCGGGGACTGGATGCCTTGCTATCCACCGTCGAAACGAGCGCAGACCAGCTGACGACCTTGCCGCTGGATAGCATCCGCCCCGGCAAATATCAGCCACGCAATCATATGGATGCCGAAGAGTTGGCCGCACTGGCGGATTCGATTCGCGCCCAGGGCGTGATTCAGCCAGTGGTGGTGCGCGAACTCGGTTTTGGTGATTACGAGCTGATTGCCGGCGAGCGTCGCTGGCGTGCCAGCAAGATGGCAGGCCTTGCCGAGATTCCGGTGGTGATTCGCAGTGTTGGCGACGAAGCCGCCCTCGCGATGGGGCTGATCGAGAATATCCAGCGTCAGGCGCTGGATCCGATCGAGCAGGCGCGTGGCTTGCAACGTCTGATCGAAGAATTCGGTCTGACGCACGAAGCTGCGGCGCAGGCTGTTGGCCGTTCGCGCAGTGCGGTCAGCAATCTGTTGCGTCTATTGTCTCTACCTGCGCCGGTGCAGGAAATGTTGCACAAGGGCGATCTGGACATGGGGCACGCCCGTGCCTTGCTGGCCTTGCCGGTGCTCGAACAGCTGGAAACGGCGCGCGAGATTGTCAGTCAGGGCCTGACCGTGCGCGATGTTGAAGCACGTGCGCAACAGCAAAAACAGCCTGTGGCCAACGTTGGCCGGAAGGCCGAGTCAAGGCAGGACCCGGATGTGCAACGTTTGTTAACGGTCTTGTCAGACAGGCTGGGCATGAGTGTGAGTCTGAAGAGCGGCAGCAAGGGAAGTGGTCGCTTGCTGATTGAATACAATAGTCTCGACGAGCTGGATGGTTTGCTGCAAAAACTGCAAGCAAAATCAAGTGACTGAGCTGCTTCATTGCACTGCAGCGAAGTTGACGCTTTCGTCACGCCAAGCCTATAATCGCTCGATTTTTCGATTCAGATATGACTAACCCAGACGCGCAGCGTGTAATACGCATCCAGTGGCGATTGACAGTAATTTCAATGCTGATCGGCTATTTTGCTGCAGGGATGCAACTCGGTGTGGCCATATCTGTCTTGTTGGGCGGCTTGTGTGCGATTTTGCCAGCCCTGCTGTACATCCGCATCGCCGGCAAGATCCGGCGTGATTCGCCCGAGATGATCATGAATGCGCATTATCGGGCTGCCGCGGCAAAGTTTATTGCGACACTGCTGTTATTTGGTGGTGTGCTGGTATTTTTCAAGGATTTGTCGGTACCTGGCTTGTTTGGCGGCTTTATCGCGGCCACGTCAGCGTACTGGTTCGGGCTTCTGACCAAAAATTGAGACTAAACGATGGCAAGCAACGCAACTGAATATATTCAGCATCACCTGTCCCACTGGAATGCCGGTGGGGTCCATGTGGACAGTCTGTCCATTTCCATTCTGCTGGGCTTTATTTTTGCCGGCCTGTTCGCCATGGTGGCGCGCAATGCCAAGCTGGAAAATCCTGGCCGTCTGCAGATGTTTGTCGAATCCATCGTCGAGATGGTCGATACACAGGTTAAAGAGATTTTTCATGCCAAGAGCAAGGTGATCGCGCCGCTGTCGCTGACCATCTTCTGCTGGATCTTCCTGATGAACTTCATGGACCTGCTGCCGGTAGATCTGCTGCCTATGCTGGCCCAGTGGGTTGGCCACACCTTCTTTGGTGCTGACCCGGCTCATGTTTACTTCCGTGTCGTTCCGTCTGCTGACGTGAACGTGACTTTCGGCCTGTCGTTGTCGGTACTGGTGTGCATCATCGGTTACTCCATCGCTGCCAAAGGTCTGGGCGGCTGGATCAAGGAACTGTTCACCGCTCCGTTCCATGCCAATGGCCCGATCGGCACTATCCTGCTGGCTCCGGCCAACTTCGCACTGCAGATGGTAGAACTGGCCGCCAAGCCTATCTCTCTGTCTCTGCGTCTGTTCGGTAACATGTATTCCGGCGAGCTGATCTTCATCCTGATCGCACTGCTGCCATGGGGCGTGCAGTGGATGCTGGGCGCACCTTGGGCAATCTTCCACATTCTGGTGATTACCCTGCAGGCCTTCGTGTTCATGATGCTGACCATCGTGTACCTGAGCCTGGCTACCGAAAAGCATTAACAGTTTTCTTAGTACCTTTTTTCAAACCATCCTGCATTACCCTTTAGGAGATTTAAATGGAAGCTCTCGTTTCTCAGATCCAGTCCATGACCGCTCTGGCAGCAGCCATCATCATCGGCCTCGGCGCTATCGGCACCGCTCTGGGCTTTGCCATCCTGGGTGGCAAGTTCCTGGAGTCCTCCGCTCGCCAGCCTGAGCTGATCCCGGTTCTGCAAACCAAGCTGTTCATTATCGCTGGTCTGCTGGACGCCATCTCCATGATCGGTGTGGGTGTTGCCATGCTGTACACCTTCAACAACCCGTTCCTGTCCGCTGCCAAGGCCGCTCTGGGCGCCTAATTTCAAGCGTAAACGGTTGTTGTAACACCACTGGAGGAAACCAAACGTGGAATTTAACTTCACACTAGTGGGCCAGATGATCAGCTTTGCGATCCTGGTTTGGTTCACCATGAAGTTTGTTTGGCCTCCGCTTACCAATATGATGGACGAGCGCGCCAAGCGCATCGCCGACGGTCTGGCCGCTGCCGAGCGTGGCAAGCAGGATCTGGAAGCCGCTGAGAAGCGTGTTGCCGATGAACTGCGCCAAGCCAAGCAGCAGGCTACCGAACTGGTTCTGGCCGCTGAAAAGCGCGCCAGCCAGATCGTTGAAGAAGCCAAGGATGCAGCACGCACCGAAGGTGCCAAGCTGGTAGCCGATGCCAAGTCGCAGATTGATCAGGAAGTTCTGCGTGCCAAGGAGGCCCTGCGCGAGCAGGTAGCCGCTCTGGCCGTTCAGGGCGCCGAGAAAATTCTGCGCAAGGAAGTCGACGCTGCCAAGCATGCTGACCTGCTGGCCTCCATCAAAGCGGAGATTTAAAAGCACATGGCAGAACTCATTACCGTAGCAAGGCCCTATGCCCAAGCGGTATACAGCCTGGCCGCCGAGCAGCAAACCCTGACCAAATGGTCGGAAGCGCTCGCGTGGCTGGCTGCCATGGTGACAAACCCGGACGTGGCCCAGGTGGTCACCAACCCGAAGCATACCGCGCAAGAGGTTGAGGCGCTGTTGTTGGACGTGTTGGCTGAGCGTGGCGACAAGGACGTTAAGGCGTTCCTTGATGCCCTGATCGAAAACCGTCGTCTGACACTGTTACCTGAAATTGCAGCCCAGTTTGAACAGCTCAAGGCCCAGGCCGAAGGCGCACTCGAAGCAATCGTCGAGTCTGCCTACCCGGTAACCGAAGCCCAGCAAGCCGATCTGGCCGCCGCGCTTGCCAAGAAATACGGCAAAACCGTACGTATTGAAGTGCGCGAAGCAGCCGAGCTGATTGGTGGTGTACGCATTCTGATTGGCGATGATGTCATCGATGCGTCCGTGAGCGGCAAACTGCAAGCAATGGCAGCTAGCCTCAAGAATTAGGAGAGATCATGCAGTTGAACCCCTCTGAAATCAGTGACCTGATCAAGGCCAAGATTCAGAACCTGTCCGAAGGTGTTGAGACCCGTACCAAAGGTACCGTGATCTCCGTAACCGACGGTATCGTTCGTATCCATGGCCTGACAGACGTCATGCAGGGTGAAATGCTCGAGTTCGCGGGCAACACCTTCGGCCTGGCCATGAACCTGGAGCGTGACTCCGTAGGTGCCGTGATCCTGGGCGAGTACGAGCACATCTCCGAAGGTCAGGAAGTCAAGTGTACCGGCCGTATTCTGGAAGTGCCGGTAGGTCGTGAGCTGGTTGGCCGCGTGGTAAACGCGCTGGGTCAGCCGATCGATGGCAAAGGCCCGATCAACGCGTCCGCAACTTCCCCGATCGAAAAGATTGCTCCGGGCGTTATTGCCCGTCAATCCGTATCGCAGCCAATGCAGACCGGCCTGAAGTCCATCGACTCCATGGTTCCGGTTGGCCGCGGCCAGCGTGAATTGATCATTGGCGACCGCCAGACTGGTAAGACCGCTGTTGCACTCGATGCAATCGTGAACCAGAAGGGCACTGGCGTTATTTGTATCTACGTAGCCGTAGGTCAGAAAGCGTCCTCCATCGCCAACGTGGTACGCAAGCTGGAAGAGCACGGCGCAATGGGTCACACCATTGTTGTTGCTGCGACTGCTTCCGAAGCGGCTGCCCTGCAGTTCATCGCGCCGTACTCCGGTTGCGCAATGGGCGAATTCTTCCGTGATATCGGTGAAGATGCCCTGATCGTATACGACGACCTGTCCAAGCAGGCTGTTGCTTACCGTCAGATCTCCCTGCTGCTGCGTCGTCCTCCGGGCCGCGAAGCTTACCCGGGCGACGTATTCTACCTGCACTCCCGTCTGCTGGAACGTGCTTCCCGCATCAACGCGGATGAAGTGGAAAAGCTGACTGCTGGCGCCGTGAAAGGCAAGACCGGTTCCCTGACCGCTCTGCCTATCATTGAAACCCAGGCTGGTGACGTATCCGCCTTCGTACCGACCAACGTGATTTCGATTACCGACGGCCAGATCTTCCTGGAGACCGACCTGTTCAACGCAGGTATCCGTCCAGCGATCAACGCAGGTATTTCGGTATCCCGCGTAGGTGGTGCAGCGCAGACCAAGGTAATCAAGAAGCTGGGCGGCGGTATTCGTCTGGCTCTGGCCCAGTACCGCGAACTGGCTGCGTTCTCGCAGTTTGCTTCCGATCTGGACGAGGCTACCCGCAAGCAGCTGCAGCACGGTGAAGTGGTTACCGAACTGATGAAGCAGAAGCAGTTCTCCACCCTGTCGACTGCCGAAATGGCACTGACGCTGTGGGCGGTGAACAAGGGTTACTACGAAGATGTACCGGTTAAGAAGGCTCTGGCTTTCGAAGCGGCGTTCCTGGCTTATGTTCGCGCTAATCACGCTGACGTGCTGACCGCTACCGATGCATCCGGTGACCTGTCTGCCGACAATGAAAAAGTACTGGCCTCGGCGATTGCATCGTTCAAGGCTGGCTACAGCTTCTAATCCCGAACTTTCGGATAACGACGCGTTAAAGAAAGGTTCAGGATATGGCAGTCGGTAAAGAGATTCTCACCAAGATCCGAAGCGTGCAAAACACGCAGAAGATCACCCGCGCTATGCAAATGGTGTCGACCTCCAAGATGCGCAAAACGCAAGAGCGTATGCGCGCTGCCCGTCCTTACGCCGAAAAGGTGCGTGCTGTCATGGCGCACCTGGCTTCGGCCAATACGGATCTGGAGCACCCACTGCTTGCCCGTCGCAACGAAATCAAGCGTGCCGGCATTATCGTTATTACCTCGGACAAGGGCCTTTGCGGTGGTTTGAACGCCAACGTGATCAAGCGCCTGTACGCCAAGGTTAACGAGCTGCAGCAGGGTGGTGTGGACGTCAGCGTCTGCGCCCTCGGCCAGAAAGGTCTTGCAGCCTGCCAGCGCGCCAAACTGAACGTTGTGGCTAGCGCAGTCCAGCTGGGCGATGTGCCCAAGATGGATAAACTGATTGGCCCGCTTACAGTTCTGTTGCAGCAGTACGCTGAAGGCGAACTGGATGCGGTTTATCTCGTGTACTCCAGCTTTGTGAACACCATGAAGCAGGAGCCGGTGCTGGAACAGTTGCTGCCATTGAGCGACGAGCGCATGGTTGTCGAACACGCCCATTCGTGGGATTACGTGTACGAGCCGTCTGCCGTTGACGTGATGGAGTTCCTGGTCAAGCGTTACCTCGAGTCTGTCGTGTACCAGGCTGTAGCCGAAAACATGGCATCCGAGCAGGCAGCCCGTATGGTGGCCATGAAGGCCGCAACGGACAACGCCGGTAATGCGATCAAGCAACTGCGCCTTGTGTACAACAAGTCACGTCAGGCAGCGATTACCAAAGAGCTGTCGGAAATCGTGGCCGGCGCCGCAGCGGTATAACCGTCACAGACTGTAAAAGTTTATTGAGTTAGGAAACCGATAATGAGCCAAGGCAAAATCGTACAAATCATTGGCCCGGTCGTTGACGTGGAATTCCCGCGCGACGCCATGCCAAAGGTTTATGATGCCCTGAAGCTGGTGGACGTTGACCTGACGCTTGAAGTCCAGCAGCAGCTGGGCGACGGCGTGGTCCGTACCATTGCTATGGGTAGCTCTGACGGCCTGAAGCGTGGCATGGCAGTAAACAACACCGGTGCACCGATTTCGGTTCCGGTGGGTGCCGCCACTCTGGGTCGTATCATGGACGTACTGGGCAACCCGGTTGATGAAGCCGGCCCGGTAGCTTCCGAACAAGTTCGTGCCATTCACCAGCCGGCACCGAAGTTCGACGAGCTGTCTTCCGCAACCGAACTGCTGGAAACAGGCATCAAGGTTATTGACCTGCTGTGCCCGTTCGCCAAGGGTGGTAAGGTTGGTCTGTTCGGTGGTGCCGGTGTAGGCAAAACCGTAAACATGATGGAACTGATCAACAACATCGCGAAGGCACACTCCGGTCTGTCCGTATTCGCAGGTGTTGGTGAGCGTACCCGTGAAGGTAACGACTTCTATCACGAGATGAAAGAGTCGAACGTTCTGGACAAGGTAGCCATGGTTTACGGCCAGATGAACGAGCCACCAGGCAACCGTCTGCGCGTAGCGCTGACCGGTCTGTCCATGGCCGAGCATTTCCGTGACGAGAAGGATGCCAGCGGCAAAGGCCGTGACGTTCTGTTCTTCGTGGATAACATCTACCGTTACACCCTGGCCGGTACTGAAGTATCCGCACTGCTGGGCCGTATGCCTTCCGCAGTAGGTTACCAGCCGACCCTGGCCGAAGAAATGGGCCGTCTGCAAGAACGTATTACTTCGACCAAGGATGGTTCCATTACCTCCATCCAGGCCGTATACGTACCTGCGGATGACTTGACCGACCCGTCCCCGGCAACCACCTTCGCCCACTTGGATGCGACCGTGGTACTGTCCCGTGACATCGCGTCTCTGGGTATCTACCCGGCGGTTGACCCGCTGGACTCCACTTCCCGTCAGCTGGATCCGCTGGTGGTAGGCGACGAGCATTACTCCGTTGCCCGTGGTGTACAGACTACCCTGCAGAAGTACAAGGAACTGCGTGACATTATCGCGATTCTGGGTATGGACGAACTGTCTGAAGAAGACAAGCTGACCGTATACCGTGCGCGTAAGATCCAGCGTTTCCTGTCCCAGCCGTTCCACGTAGCTGAAGTATTTACCGGCTCCCCGGGCAAGTACGTTCCGCTGAAGGAAACGATCAAGGGCTTCAAGGCAATTATCAGCGGCGAATACGACCACCTGCCAGAACAAGCGTTCTACATGGTTGGCGGCATCGACGAAGCTGCGGAAAAAGCCAAGACCCTGTAATCGAGGAGACGGCTCATGGCCAAGATGCATGTGGAAGTGGTTAGTACCGAGCAGCAGATCTTCTCTGGTGAGGCCGAGTTTCTGGTGGCACCGGCGCTGGAAGGCGAAATCGGTATTTACCCGCGACATGTGCCGCTGCTGACCCGTATCAAACCCGGTCTGTTGCGTCTGACAGTTCCGGGTTCCAAGGAAGAGGTGTTGGTGGCTGTATCCGGCGGTCTGCTGGAAGTACAGCCTACCCACATCACTGTCCTGGCCGACACGGCAGTTCGTGGCGAGGATCTCGATGAGGCGCGTGCGGCAGATGCCAAGCGTACCGCAGAAGATGCCCTCAAGCATGCGGCTAGTGACCAGGATACGGCAAAAGCCCAGGCGGCTCTGGCTTCGGCCATTGCCCAGCTGAAGGCGCTGGAATACCTGCGCAAGCGCGTGCATTAAGTCGCGTCAGCATTTGCTGTATAGTGAAGGCTGTCACCTCGGTGGCAGCCTTTTCTTATTTCAGGTCACTTGTTGACCTTTTTTTATGGATACCAAATGGAAGCCCTGAGTATCGTCATCCTTGCTGCCGGCAAGGGCAAGCGCATGTATTCCGCCCTGCCCAAAGTCCTGCACCCTATCGGCGGCCAGCCGATGCTGGCCCGCGTGATTGCTACAGCCCGCCAGTTGTCCCCGCAAAAGCTGGTGGTGGTCTATGGCCATGGCGGCGAGCAGGTACGCAGCATCATCAAGGATGAAGATATCGAATGGGCCCTGCAGGCCGAACAGCTGGGCACCGGCCATGCGCTGAAGATGGCACTGCCACACCTGCCCAAGCTTGGCCGCACCCTGGTGCTGTACGGTGACGTACCACTGACCACGCTGGCCACCCTCGAAAAGCTGCTGGCCGCTGCCAACCACAATATCAGCCTGCTCACCGACATTCTGGCCGATGCCAGCGGTTATGGCCGCATCGTGCGTAATGATGGCGGCGAGATCGTGGCGATTGTCGAAGACAAGGATTGCTCGGCCGAGCAGAAAGCCATCCGCGAAATCAATACCGGCATGATGGTGCTGCCGAATGACAAGCTGGAAGGCTGGCTGCACGAGCTGAAAAACGGCAATGCCCAGGGCGAATACTATCTGACCGACGTGATCGAACTGGCGGTACGCGACGGCCTTGCAGTGCCTGGCGTAACCGTTGCGGCCAATTGGGAGGCCGCCGGTGTCAACAACAAGCTGCAACTGGCCGAACTCGAACGTCAGCTGCAACTCAATCAGGCGCGCGCCTTGCTGACTGCCGGTGTTACCCTGGCTGACCCGGCACGCATCGACATTCGCGGCCAGCTCAAGCATGGTCAGGATGTAAGCATTGATGTCGGCTGCGTGTTCGAAGGCGAAGTCGAACTCGGTGATGGCGTGCAGCTCGGTGCCTATTGCGTGCTGAAGAACGTCAAGATCGCCGCCGGCAGCAAGATTGCACCGTTCTCGCATCTCGAAGACGCCGTAGTGGGCGAAGATTGCCGCATCGGCCCATATGCGCGCCTGCGCCCCGGTGCCGAGTTGGCCGCACACGTGCACGTCGGCAACTTTGTAGAAATCAAGAAGGCGACCGTCGGCGAAGGTTCCAAGGTCAATCACCTTACTTATATCGGCGACGCGCAGATCGGCAGCAAGGTCAATGTCGGTGCCGGCTCGGTGACCTGCAACTACGATGGCGTCAACAAGTTCAAGACCGTGATCGGCGACAATGTGTTTGTCGGTTCCGGCACGCTGATGGTAGCGCCGGTCACACTGGAGCAGGGCGCTACTATCGGTGCCGGCTCGGTCATTACCAAGACCGCACCGGCCGAGCAGCTGACCGTGGCGCGCGCCAAACAGCTGGTCATCCCCGGCTGGCAGCGTCCGCTGAAAAAGAGCTGAGCCAACGCTGCTTGCCTCTGCCCGAACCGCCCTGTCAGTCGACCGGGCGGTTTTTTCTTGCCTGACGCTGTCGCTGGCTTGCTGGCAGCGCGCCTGCCTGTTATATTGCAAAAACTTTCGAAACGAAACTTAAACGAATGAAGCGAAACACCCAACAGCGTCGTCATGCCATTGTTGCCCTGGTGCAGGAGCATGGCGAAGTCAGTGTGGATGACCTGACGCGGCGCTTTGAAACTTCTGAAGTGACCATCCGCAAAGACCTGGCACTGCTGGAAACTAGCGGCCTGTTGCTACGGCGTTATGGTGGCGCGGTAGCCTTGCCGGCCGAGATCGTCGCCGCCGATGCCGAAAAAGTTTCGCAACGAAAGATGGCGATCGCCCGCGCCGCCGCCGAGCGCATCCGCGACCACAACCGCATCATCATCGACAGTGGCAGCACCACCTGCGCGGTGATTCCGCTGCTGGTGCAGAAAAAGGGTCTGGTGGTGATGACCAACTCGCTGAATGTCGCCGCGGCGCTGCGCGAGCTGGAAAACGAACCGACACTGCTGATGACCGGCGGCACCTGGGACCCGCACTCCGAGTCCTTCCAGGGCCAGGTGGCCGAGCAGGTGCTGCGCTCCTATGATTTTGACCAGCTGTTTGTCGGTGCCGACGGCATCGACCTCGAACGCGGCACCACCACTTTTCACGAGCTGGTCGGCCTGTCGCGGGTGATGGCCGAATCGGCGCGCGAAGTGATCGTCATGGCCGAATCCGACAAGGTTGGCCGCAAGATTCCGAATCTCGAGCTGCCGTGGCAGCAGATTCACACCCTGATTACCGACGACGGCCTCAGCGATGCGGCCCGTACCCAGATTGCCGCGCGCGGCGTGCAGGTGATCTGCGCCGTCGCAGGCGAAACGCCAAGGAGAAAATGAATGTGTGGCATTGTTGGCGCGATTGCTTCGCGCGATATCGTTCCGGTACTGGTAGACGGCCTGAAGCGGCTGGAATACCGCGGTTATGACTCCTCCGGCATCGCCGTGCATGTCGGCAGCGAAATCAGCCGCGTGCGCCGTGTTGGCCGCGTGGCCGAAATGGAAAACGCCGCGTGTGCAGGGCAGGTCAGCGGCCAGCTTGGCATCGGCCACACCCGCTGGGCGACCCACGGCGGCGTCACCGAGTACAATGCCCACCCGCACATCTCCGGCGGGCTGATTGCCGTGGTACACAACGGCATCATCGAAAACCACGAAGAAAAGCGCGAGGCACTGAAGGCCGCCGGATATGCGTTTGAATCGCAGACCGACACCGAGGTGATCTCCCACCTCGTGCATCAGTACTATCTGGCGGAACAAGACCTGCTGCGTGCGGTGCAACGCGCCACCCGCGAGCTGACCGGTGCCTACGCCATCGGCGTGATCGCGCTGGATCGCCCCGACGAACTGATCTGCGCCCGCATGGGCTGCCCGCTGCTGGTGGGCCTTGGTGAGGGCGAGCATTTCATCGCCTCCGACGTGTCGGCGATTCTGTCGGCCACCCGCCGCGTGATCTTCCTCGAAGAAGGCGATATCGGCCGCCTGACCCGCGACAGCCTGAGCCTGCAAGACAAGGATGGCCAGCCGGTCGAGCGCAAGATTCATGTCTCCGACGTGTCGCTGGCCTCTCTTGAGCTGGGCCCGTACAGTCATTTCATGCAGAAGGAAATCCACGAACAGCCGAAGGCGCTGTCCGACACCATCGAAGTGGTGCTGGATGACGGCTTTGTGCCCGAGCTGTTTGGCGCGGCTGCGGCCAACGTTTTGCCCCTGCTTACCGGCGTGAAAATCCTCGCCTGCGGCACCAGCTATTACGCCGGCCTCACCGCCAAATACTGGATCGAAAGCATCGCCGGCATCGTCTGCGATGTCGAAATCGCCAGCGAATACCGCTACCGCGCTGCCTTTGCCGACCCGCAACATCTGGTGGTCACCATCTCGCAATCCGGTGAAACGCTGGACACCATGGAAGCGCTGAAATACGCCCGCAGCCTCGGCCACCAGCACGCGCTGTCGATCTGCAATGTGCGCGAATCGGCGATTCCGCGTGCGTCCGACCTCGTGTTCTACACCCGCGCCGGTGCCGAAATCGGCGTTGCTTCCACCAAGGCCTTCACCACCCAGCTGGTCAGCCTGTTTGCGTTGGCGGTGACTTTGGGCAAGGTACGCGGCCGCGTCACGGCAGAGCAGGAAACACAATACCTCGACGAACTGCGTCATCTGCCAGGCTCTGTGCAACACGCGCTGAACCTCGAGCCGCAAATCAAGGCCTGGAGTGGCGAATTCGCCAGCCGCGATGACGCACTCTTCCTCGGCCGTGGCCTGCATTACCCGATCGCCCTCGAAGGCGCGTTGAAGCTCAAGGAAATCTCCTACATTCACGCCGAAGCCTATCCGGCCGGCGAACTCAAACACGGCCCGCTGGCGCTGGTGGACGAGAAAATGCCGGTGGTGGTGATTGCCCCCAACGACACCCTGCTGGAGAAAGTCAAAGCCAATATGCAGGAAGTGCGCGCGCGCGGCGGCGAGCTGTTCGTGTTTGCCGATGCCGACAGCCATTTTGTCGATTCCGACGGCGTGCACGTGATCCGCACCCCGCGCCACGTCGGCATCCTTAGCCCCATCGTGCATGCGATTCCGGTGCAGATGCTGGCCTACCACGTCGCGCTGGCGCGCGGCACCGATGTGGACAAACCGAGGAATTTGGCCAAATCGGTCACGGTCGAATAAAGGTTGGCCGCAAGCAGCAAGAAACAAAACCCGCGCAAGCGGGTTTTGTTTTGGGTGGCGGGTCAGCGATAAGCCACTTTTGATGTCACGACTTTGCTGGTTTCGCCAAAACCGTGCTTGGTCAGCCGCCAGCGCAGATTCCAGAGCGCGGCTAACTGGTCTTTGCCGGGTACTTTCGGGCCAACGGTAATGTGGCTGTTGGTGGTAAACAAAAAAGGATTGGTTTCGATATACAAGCGGCCGGGTGTGCGTTCATCGCTGCGAATACGGGCGTCGTTTAATGGCAGCATGCGTACCGCTCGTACCTCCCGCTCATTGCTGTATTGCTCGTCTTTATACAAATAAAGCAATTCGAGCAGCATGCTGGCGATACATCCATCCAGTTCTTCACGCTGCTCATCGCTTTCCAGCTTTGGCTTCAGCTTTTCTAGTGCCATAAGCGGATCGTACAACGCCTCAAGGGTTGCGATGATGTCCTTATCGGTATAGCGAATCCTGTACAGCACGGGCGGGGCGATATTGGGTGCTTGTTCGCCCGTGGACTTCGGCTGCTTCGGGATTTCATTTGCATCTGCACTGTCGACCACGTAGAAAACGTCCTGATTTCCACGATGAAAGATGACTGCTCTGGAGCGTATTTGTTGGCTGCCGTCAAAATCGAAAGTCAGGCAATAGCCATCGCCATCATTGCCGTAAGCCCGCCACAGATCGAGACGATCACTATCCAGCGTCAGCGAGCAGATAAAGACCGAGGGCAGTAATGCATGATTACTCGGGCAATGGCGTTGGTAGTCGTGATATTCCTTGTCGAACAGGGTTTTCAGCAGTTTGCTGACTCTACTCGCTTTTCTTTTTGTGGATTTGAAATCCAGTAGTCGGTGACCCTCTTTGGGGTCATTCATGTAGTCGACATGATATTGCCGCAAGACGTTTCGCTGTCTTGTTACCTCTCCGGAAGCGTTGACCGGCAGCATGCTTTCCAGTGCCTTCCAGCCTGTGAAGTGGGAGAGTTGGGTAGCGTCACCAAGCAAATGCGTACTGCGGATGCCAAGGAAAACGCTCCTCAAGTCACCTAGCTCCTTTTCTAGTTTGTTTCCGAGAGCCGGCGTGCTGATTTTGCTGATGAGCGTAGTAATGCCCGAATTGGGAAGATAGAGATGAGCGTCGGGGCTACCAAGCTGATGGGATTTTTCAAACCATTGATTTGCTGAATTTGTGTCGGGTTCGCCAAACTCACCTTTTCTGTACATCTGGGCGAGGTTGAATGCGGCGGGGGCATGGCCAAGGACGGCAGCTTGCTGGTACAGCACGGCGGCCTTTTGCATGTCCGGTTCGCCAAGCTCCCCTTTTCTGAGCATCAGGGCGAGGTTGAATGCGGCGCTAGCATGGCCAAGGTCGGCAGCCTGCTGGTACAAGGCTGCAGCCTTTGGCTTGTCCGGTTCGCCAAGCTCACCGTTGTCATACATCAGGGCGAGGTTGGTCATTGCGTCAGCAAGGCCAAGGTCGGCAGCTTGTTGGTATAGCCCGGCAGCCTTTTGCTTGTCCGGTTCGCCAAGCTCGCCGTTGTCGTACATCACGGCGAGGTTGTTCATCGCGCCAGCATTGCCAAGGTCGGCCGCTTGTTGGTACATGGCGGCAATCTTTTGTTTGTCCGGTTCGCCAAGCTCACCGTTGCTGTGCATCATGGCGAGGTTGAATGCGGCGCGGTCATTGCCAAGGTCGGCAGCTTGTTGGTACAGCGCGGCGGCCTTTTGCATGTCCGGTTCGCCAAGCTCACCAGCTCTGTACATCAAGGCGAGGATGAAGGCGGCTTCTGGATCTCCAAGATCAGCTGCTTGTCGGTAGCACAGAGCAGCTTTTTGTTTATCAGGCTCACCGAGTTCACCATCGTAGTACATCAAAGCCAAGTAACGAGCAGCCAACGGGTCTCCAAGATCAGCAGCTTGCTGGTACAGCGCGGCGGCTTGCTGTTTATCTTCAAGTGATGCGTTGTCTTGATTCAGCAGCAGGGCTTGCCGGAAAAGATTATCTGCGGCGTCGGGCATGATCAAACTCAAATGGCGAAAATGGTGATGATATCAAGATCGTTGTCATGATTTGTGATCTTGGCGTGGGCTGGATACCCAAACTGACTCATAGACATCACACCAAGGTTGGCCGCAAGTTATTGCGGCCAACCTTGCGGCTTTTCAGGGCTTGGCCGGCGGGGCGTGCAGCGGCAGGGTGAGGCTGAAGCGGGCGCCTTCGCCGGGCGAGCTGTCGGCGCTGATATTGCCGCCCAATAGGCCGTTGACGATGTTGAACACGATATTGAGGCCGAGGCCGCTGCCGCCTTGGCCGAGGCGGGTGGTGAAGAAGGGGTCGAACACGCGGGGGAGGTGGTCGGGGTGGATGCCGCTGCCGTCATCGCTGACAGTCAGCAAGACCGCTTCGCCCTGCTGCTGTGCGGTAATCAGGATGTGGCCATGTGAACGTTCGGCCAGTCCGTGTTTGAGCGCGTTTTCTATCAGGTTGACCAGCACCTGGCCGAGCGGGCCGGGGTAGCCGTCGATGTGGATGGCGGGGTCGATGCGGGTTTCCAGCCGGTAAGGTGTCGGTTTCAGCATCGGCTGCAGGGTCAGCACTACTTCGTCGGCCACCTGTTGCAGGTTGAAGCGGCGGCGTTGCGAGCTGCTGCGGTCGACGGCAACCTGTTTGAATGACTGGATGAGGTTGGCCGCACGCACGATATTGCGTTCTATCAGCTCGACACTTTCACCGACTTGGCCCAGATAGTCGTTCAGTTCGGATTTACGGATGCCGGTGGGGCTGGCGAGTTTCTGGCCGAAATTCAGGCTGAGCTCGGCCAGCGTGGTGGATGCCATGCGGGCGGTGCCTATCGGGGTATTCAGCTCGTGGGCGATGCCGGCGACCAGCGCACCGAGGCTGGATAGTTTGGATTCCTGTACCAGCTGGTCTTGCGCCTGTCGCAGTTGCTGCAGGGCGGTTTCGAGCTCGTTGTTTTTGTTGGCCAGTTCTTGCGTGCGGCTGGCGACCAGTTGTTCGAGGTGTGTTCGGTATTGCGCCAGCTCGGCTTCGTTGCGCTTGCTGAGGGTGATGTCTTCAAAGGTGGAGACAAACAGGTCTTCGACCAGACGGGTGCTGATCAGCACGTCCTTGTCTTCACCATTTTTGGTATGGATTCGGTATTCGCGCGGTGGGGTAGCAATGCCGGCGCGGGCGGCAGCGGCGACGTCGGCATTCCAGCTGACCAGCGAGCCGGCGCGGTAGTCCGGGTCCGGGTAGGCAAGGCGGAACCAGCCGTCGGCATCGATCATATCGTCAACGGTATAGCCGAAAGTTGTCGAAAAGGCTTCGTTGAACAGGATGATTTCCCCCGCCGAGTTGGTGACACCTATCGGGGTGGGCATGAACATCAGCGCATTGCGCAGATGTTGTTCGCTGCTGCTTGGCGTGGTCTGGATCATGATTGTTGGCGTGTGGTCAGCTTGATGTCATTGTAGGGCCAGTTTATCGAATCATTTGAATTGGGCGAGCAATAGCCAGCATTTGCCTCGGCGGCGATGGCTGATGGTGCTGGTGTTTCCTCATGCCTCGCACCGCAAGGGGGGGGGCGTTGTCGGGCGGCAGGATGGCGAACTGCTGTCTTGAATCGGGCAAGCGGAGCCTGGCAGATTAATCAGTGTGCGGCTGGTTTACGACTGGCGGCGATCGCCTGGTTGCGCCCGCTTCTCTTGGCTTGGTAGAGCAGCTGATCGGCGTCAATCAGCAGTTCCTGGCTGTTCTTGCAATGTTGGCCAAGAGCGGCCACACCTATGCTGACGGTGACATGGATAGCCTGATGGCTGCGCAGGGGAATCGGCTGGGCCGCAATGGTGCGGACCAGTTCTTGCGCGGTCTGCAGTGCGGCATCGACACCGGTTTCCGGCAGCAGGATGGCAAACTCCTCGCCGCCAAGACGGCCCAGTGTGTCCGTTGGCCGCAGCTGCGAGCTGATCCGCCTGGCCAGCTCGATGAGCACCACATCGCCGCTGTCGTGGCCGTAATTGTCATTCACTGATTTGAAATGATCGATGTCCAGCAGCAGCATGCTCAACGCGGATTCTTGCGATTGCGCCAGTTGCGATTGCTGCTCGAGTATTTCCATGAAAGCACGGCGATTCAGGGTCTTGGTCAGATAGTCGGTATTCGCCATTTCCAGCAGCCGCGCCTGCGTTTTCATCCGCTCGGAAATGTCGCGCATGATGCCGGAAAAGCGCTTGCGGCCGGCGATGGTGAACGAGCTGACATTGACCTCGAGCGGGAAGGTGCTGCCGTCCTTGCGCAGGCCGGTGATCTCGCGATTGCTGGCCATGCGGATCGGCACCGTGCTGGTGTGATCATGCAGATGGCTGTCGTGCTGGGCTGCGTCTTCAGCCTGCATCAGGATATTCAGACTCTGCCCGCGCAGCTCGTCCATTGCATAGCCGAACATGTCGGCGGCAGAGCGGTTGATGGTTTCGATCATGCCGCGATCATCGGAAATGATGATCGCGTCTTTGGTCGACTCGAGAATAGACCGAAACTTCTTGCCATCGGATTTGATGGTTTGCTGGCTGCGCAAAAACAGAAACGACAGCAGACCGACCAGACAGGCGACCACCCAGCCGGCAATGATTTGCCAGTGCATCCGCGAGTTGGCCGCATCAGTCTGGTTGCTGCCCAGTGGCCGGAAGGCAAGCTGCCATGAGCCGCCGGGTATGCGGACATTCATCAGATACGGGTTTTGCTGGAACAAGTCGGGCTGGCCAAAAAAGATCTCGCCGCGTTCGCCTTCACCATTGCGGCCGCGGATGCTCATTTCCAGATCAAGTCCTTGCGCTTTGTCGGCGACCTGCTGCAGCAATTGATCGCTATCCAGTACCAGGCTGACCATCCCCCATTGTGTGCCATCGTGCATGAAGACCGGAGTCCGGCTGACAAAGCCATTCCCACCCTGTTTCAAGACGATCGGGCCGGCGACGATGGTTCTTTTTTCCTTGATCGACCGGGCTATCAATGGCCACTGCGCGGGTGTCTGGCGGTAATCCAGGCCGATAGCCTGCTGGTTGCCCTCCAGCGGGTAAACAAAGCGGATGACGTTGTGCGGGGCAACAGCGATATTTTTCAGGCCGGGGTTGGACTGGTGCAGAATCTGCAGGGACAGATTGATACTTTGCGTGGAAATGTCGGGCGTGGCCGCAATCATCGCGGCCAGACCGTTGGCCAGGAAGACGATGGAGTTGATCTGGCTTTCGAGCTGGCTGGAGACCGTGAGCCCCTTGTCAATGATGGCACTCCGTTCTCTTTCATTATTCAGTGCCTCGTCATAAAGCACGACAGTCTGAAAAATGAAGCCGATCGCCAGCGTTATCGCTGTGCTGAACAATACGAGCGGCAGCCATTCGTAACGACGCCAAAGCGTTGTCAATCTCATGCGTGATGGACCAGATAAGTAAGTGCCTGCGCTTGCTGCCGTTTTGGACAACAGCGGCTGGCATGAGTACAGGGTCGTGATGTCGCAGAACACCGGCTGCCTTGCACCGCAAGGCAGCTGAGGCGGATCATCTGCCCAGTTTAATCCGCTTTTGACTGACGCATAAATGCGCAGACGCAAGCTGGCGGCAGAATTTTGCAGTGATGGCTTGTAACGCTGTCCGGATGTAAGGCGGAAGGCTTGTTGGCGGCATGCCCAGTAGCGGGATTAGTAACATCCGCTTGGCTGCTGTATACCGCTGGCAATGCGTTATGATTCTTTCTCGATGCTAACCGGGTTCAGACATGTACAAATTTCTTTACCTGATGCTGTTGCTGCCCTTTGCGCATGGTACCGAGCTGCGCATCGCCACCGGCGAGCTGCCGCCTTATGCCAGTGTCCACCGGCCGGACAAGGGTATTGCGCTACAGCTGGTGCAACGGGCGTTTGCGCTGGCGGGTTACCGCGTGCATTACCACTTCATGCCGTGGACGCGTGCGCTGGAAGAAACCGCCGCCGGCAAATGGCAGGCGACGGCCTATTGGGGTTATCGCGACGAGCGTAACAGCCGTTTTTTGCACAGCGAGAACGTGCTGACCGAACAATGGGTATTCGTCCACCGGCGCGAGACGCGTTTTGACTGGAAAACACTGGCCGATTTGCAGCCTTACCGGCTGGCGGTGATTGCCGATTACACCTATACCCCGGCACTGTGGCAGATGCTGAACAATGATCTGCTGCAGGGGGACAAGACGCCGGATGACCTGTCGGCGCTGCGCAAATTGCTGGCACGGCGGGTGGATGTGGTGCCGATAGAGCGAAATGTCGCCTGCGACCTGCTGACGCGTCATTTTTCCGGGGCCGATGCGGCCAGGCTGCAAGCCCACCCGCGCTTGCTGACCGACCGTTTCACCACCCATCTCTTGTTGCCGCGCAAGCTGGCCGGCAGCGTGAAATTGCAGCAGGATTTCAATCGCGGGCTGAAACAATTGCAGGGCAGCGGCGAGTATGCGCGGCTGCTGAAAGGGGTGAGCTGCCCCAAAGACTGGGCCTGAGCTAGCCTTTCAGCCCCAGCCGCCGTGCCAGCTTGTGCAGATTGCTGGCATCCAGCCCCAGCGCGCGTGCTGTCGCCGCCCAGTTGTCGTGATCCAGCGCCAGTTGCTGGCGGATCAGCTCGCGCTGAAAGGCGTCGGTCGCCGTTTTCAGCGGCAGACTTGCGCTGCTGACTGCCGGGCTGACAAGGTTGGCCGCCAGTGCGGGCGGGGTTTGTGGCTCCAGCGCCAGTGCGTCCGGTTCCAGCGTCAGGATTTCGCCCTGGCGCTGGCGGCTGGCGGCACGCAGCGCAGCACGGCTGATCACATGTTCGAGTTCGCGCACATTGCCCGGCCACGGATAGCGGCACAGCGCCAGCTCGGCAGCGGCAGACAGCCGCAGATTGCGCAGCCCCAGCCGGCTGCGGTTCTGTTCCAGAAAATGGCCGGCCAGCAGCAAGACATCATTGCCGCGCTCGCGTAGCGGCGGAATCGGCAGCGGATACACTGACAGACGGTGGTAAAGATCGGCACGGAACTGCCCTTCGCGGATGCGTTGCGGCAGGTCGCGGTTGGTGGCGGCGATGATGCGGACATCGACGCGATGCGGCCGGTCGGCACCGAGGCGCTGGATCTCGCCGTTCTGCAAGGTGCGCAGCAGCTTGGCCTGCACATTCAAGGGCAATTCGCCGACCTCATCCAGAAACAGCGTGCCGCCATCAGCGGCTTCGATACGGCCGGCACGTTCGTGGCCGGCACCGGAAAACGCACCACGCGCATGGCCGAATAGTTCGCTCTCGGCCAGCGACTCGGGCAATGCGGCGCAGTTGACGTGGATGAGCGGCCGCGCGGCGCGGCGTGATTGCTGATGCAGGCGGTGGGCAAACAGCTCCTTGCCGACACCGGTTTCGCCCAGCAGCAGCACCGGCAAATCCGACTCGGCCACGGTGTCGATCTCTTGCAGCAGTTGCTGCAGCTGCGGGCTATTGCCCAGCGGCTGCGGCGTGCTGTCGTGATTGTCGGCGGCATTTGGCGTGCGCGGCATGCCTGCGCGCTGCTTTTCCAGCTCGCCCACGCGCACCATGGTTTCGATCAGCAGCGACAGGCTGGCGAGGCGGTCTTGGGCGGCGGCATCGAACACGCTGTGTTGCAGCGCATCCAGCGTCAGCACGCCCCAGGGCTGGCCATCAACATGCAGGCTGATGCCCATGCAGTCGTGCACCGGCAAAGGTTGGCCGCGATGGCTGTCCAGCAGGCCGTCGTAAGGGTCGGGCAGAGTGCTGCCGGGCGGAAAGCGCACCGGCTGACGGCTGGCGAGGATGGCGGCGAGGCGCGGGTGATGCTCGGGGCGGAAGCTACGCCCCAGCGTGTCATGCGCCAGGCCGCTGACTGCCAGCGGCCGCAGGCCGTCCGGCCCCAGTTGCAGCAGGCCGACCGCGCCGCAGGCAAAGTGTTCGCGCAGTGCACTCACCAGGCGCGGGTAGCGGATATCGGCGGGGACGGCGGTGGTGAGATCGGCCAGCAGCAGGTGTTCCAGCATGGTGTTATTTACCGTTTATGGTTTTATTGACCGTAAATGATCAGGGTAATTTTAACCATTAAAATGCCGGAGTGCATAGTAATCAATGACTTGGCATCTGGCACGCCGCTTGCAATAAAGCGACTGAACTTCACAGCCCAGGAGCTGAACATGACATTGCTGGATACCCCGATTGGCGAGATTGCTTGTGCCCTGCCAGGCGCAACCCGTGTGTTTCATCAGTACAAGCTGGACTTCTGCTGCGGTGGCGACAAGCCGCTGCGCGAAGCGGCTGCCCGTCGCAAGGTCGATACCGCCGTGCTGCTGGCCGAACTCGATGCCCTGCAGGAGCCGGCCAGCGAACGCGACTGGCGCGCGGCACCGGCCGCCGAGCTGATTGACCATCTGCTCAAGCACTTCCACGAGAAGCACCGCGTCGAACTGCCGGAGCTGATCCGCCTCGCACGTCGTGTCGAGCATGTGCATGGCGACCGTCCGGAGTGCCCGAACGGTCTGGCCGACTTGCTGGACACCATGTTGTGCGAGCTGGACAGCCACATGATGAAAGAAGAGCAGGTGCTGTTCCCGATGCTGTTGCGCGGTGCCGGCCGCATGGCCTTGCCGCCGATCGGCATGATGCGTTTCGAGCACGATCAGCATGGCGAAACGCTGGAGAAGTTGGCCGCACTGACCAATGACATCACCCCGCCTTACAACGCCTGCAATACCTGGCGCGCGCTGTACAGCGGACTGGAACAGTTGCGTGAAGACCTGATGCAGCACATCCATCTGGAAAACAATGTGCTGTTCCGCCAGGTCGAGAACGAGGCAGTCAGCGTCTGATCAGCCGGCGTCAGCGTCCGACCAGCGCTGCATGATGGCCAGCAGCCGCTCGCGCAGCGGCAGGAAGCAGGCCACCAGTTGCGGGTCGAAATGCGCGCCGGCCTGGGCGGCGATATGGGCGAGGGCGTCATCCGGCGTCCACGCCGCCTTGTAAGGCCGCACGCTGGTCAGCGCATCAAACACATCGGCAATTGCCACGATGCGCGCCGTCAGCGGAATCAGCTCGCCGGCAAGGCCGGCCGGATAGCCGCTGCCATCCCAGCGTTCGTGATGCGCACGCGCAATCTCGCGTGCCATCTGCAACAGCGAGGAGGCATCGTCACCGATGATGCGCGCACCGATTTCGGCGTGCGTCTGCATCACCTGCCATTCGTCGGCATCCAGCTTGCCCGGCTTTTGCAGGATGGCATCCGGGATGCCGATCTTGCCGATATCGTGCATCGGTGCGGCATTCAGCAATTCATCGGCAAAAGCCTGATCCAGCCCGGCCGCCAGCGCCAGCTCGCGCGCGAAATGGCTCATGCGGATCACGTGCATGCCGGTCTCGTTATCCTTGAATTCGGCTGCGCGGCCGAGGCGCTGGATGATCTGCAAGCGCGTCGATTGCAGCTCTTCCACCCTGACCAGTGACAGATGGGTGCGCACGCGCGCCTGCACGATGGGCGGGCTGACCGGCTTGGTGATGTAATCCACCGCGCCGGCGGCAAAGCCTTCGGCCTCGTCCTTGCTGTCGCTGAGCGCGGTGACGACGATCACCGGAATCGCCGCGGTTGCCGCGTCGGCCTTCAGCTGGCGGCAGACATCCAGCCCGGTCATGCCGGGCATCATCACATCCAGCAGGATCAGCGCCGGCTGTTCGAGCCTTGCCAGTTGCAGTGCCTTTTCGCCATCGCGGGCAAACAGCAGGCGGTAGTTGTCTTGCAGGATGTGGCGCAATACCTGCAGATTGGCGGGCTCGTCATCCACCAGCAGCAGGGTGGGGCGCGTGTCTTGCGTCATGATCGTCAGTTCCGGTTGTCTGTCGCCGCAATATCGGCAAGCAGGGTGCTAATCGTCTGGCTGGCGGCATCGAAGTCGAACTCGTCCAGCTGTTGTTGCAGTGTTTGCCAGGCGCGGGCGGGCAGCAGGGTTTGCAGCCCGGCCAGTGCCGTCTCGTTGAATTCGCCGTGGCGGCAGCTTTCGGCCAATGCTTGCAGCAGGGCCCGTGTTTGTTCCGGGTCGGCTGGTGGCTGGCTGGCCGCTTGTGTGCTGGCCTCTTGCCCGCTCTGGCGCTGCGCCAGCTGCTGCGCGAGTGCGGTAAAGGCATGTTGCCAGCGGTCTTGCCAGTCGCTGTCCAGCGGCGCGCCCAGTTCGGCCTGAGTGGCGAGTGTGGCCAGCGCATCCAGCCCCAGATTGCCGCACAGGCCGCGCAGGCGATGGGCAAGCTGGCCCCTCTCGGTACTGTCGGCGGCCAGCAGGGCAGTCGCACTGTGCGCTTGCTCGTCGACAAAGCGCTGCAGCTGCTTGAGCAGGCGAGCCTCCGAGCCCCAGCGATCGCTTGCGCCGGCCCAGTCGATGTCCTGCCTGTTGGCCGCAGCGCTGTGCGGGCCGGTGTTGTCGCTGGCCTTGCCGGTGACGCGCGCCATTTCCTGCAGCAGGGCCGGCAGGTCGATAGGTTTGGTGGCAAAGCCGTTCATGCCGGCGGCGTGGGCGTTGTCGCGGTCCTGACTCAGCACGCTGGCGGTCAGCGCAATCACCGGCGTGGCGAGGCGCTGCTGTTGCTGCTCGAGTGCGCGGATGCGGCGGGTGGCCTCCAGACCATCCATGCCCGGCATCTGCACATCCATCAGGATCAGGTCATAAGGCTGGCTGGCAAAGTGCTGCACGGCGTTGGCCGCATCGTTCATGGTGTCGACGTGGTGGCCCAGTCTCTGCAGCGCCAGTTGCAGCAGCTCGAGGTTTTCCGGCACATCGTCCACTGCCAGGATGTGCAGCGGCGGCAAGTTCATGGCCATGTGCCGGGTATCGGCCACCGTGGCCGGCTGGTGCGCCAGTGGCAGCGGCAGGGTGACAGTGAAGCAGCTGCCTGCGCCGAGGGTACTGCTGACGCTGATCTCGCCGCCCATCAGCTCGGCCAGCTGGCGCGAGATGGTGGTGCCAAGGCCGGTGCCGCCAAAGCGGCGCGCCATGCTGGCATCGGCCTGGGTAAACGGCGCGAAGATGTGTTCGAGACGGTCGGCGGCGATGCCGATGCCGCTATCCTGCACGCTGATCATCAGCTGGCCATCCTTGCGGCCAACCTTGAGAACCACGCCGCCTTCGCGGGTGAATTTCAGTGCATTGCCCAGCAGATTGGTCAGGATCTGCCGCAGGCGCAGCGCATCGCCGTGCAGCCAGTGCGGGCAGTCCGCGGCGTAATCAAGCTGCAGTGTCAGCTGCTTGTTGTCGGCCTGCAGCGCAAAGGTCTGCAGCAGTTGCTGGCACAACTCGTGGCAGTCGAAGTCCGCCGGTTCCAGCTCGATGGCACCGCGTTCGAGCTTGGCGGTGTCGAGAATGTCATTGAGCAGACCCAGCAGCGAACGTGCCGACTGGCGCACGGTGTCGAGGTGGCGGCGCTGGGTGCTGTCCAGCGTGCTGCCCAGCAGCAGCTCGGTAAAGCCGATGATGGCATTCATCGGCGTGCGGATTTCGTGGCTCATATTGGCGAGGAACATGCCCTTGGCCGCCGAGGCCTGTTCGGCATGATCGCGCGCGGCAATCAGCGCCTGCTCCATCTGCTTGCGTACGGACAGGTCGCTGGCCAGCTTGACGATTTTCCACGGCTTGCCGTCGGCATCCAGAATCGGGTTGTAGCTCGCCTGTATCCACAAGTCGCGGCCCTGCTTGTCGCGGCGGCAGAATTCGCCACTCTGGAACTCGCCACGGCGCAGCGCCTGCCAGAACTGCTGGTAAGCAGGCAGATCGCGCTCGCCCGGCTGGCACAGCAGGCTGTGATGTTGGCCGCGCAGCTCGTCTAGCGTATAGCCGCTCAGCTGCAGGAAGTGTTCGTTGGCATCGAGGATGTGGCCTTGCAGATCGAAGATCACCTGCGCCATGGCGCGGCGGATGGCGCTGACCGTGCCCTCGTATTCGGCGGCGGTGCGCTTGCTGTCGGTGATGTCGATGATCACGCCGTCTATCCACTGCGGCTGATCGTCCACGTCGTAGACGCCGCCGGCACTTTCCGACACCCAGCGTTCGCCGCCGTCGCGGTGCAGGATGCGGTACTCGACCACATAAGAGCGGTGTTCGCGCAGCGCGCTGGCCACCGTCTCCCGCACATGGGCCAGATCGTCGGGGTGGATGATGCTGACCATGCTGAGCTGGCCGCCCAGCAGCTGCTCGCGATCCCAGCCGGTCAGCTGGGTGAAGGCCTGGCTGATGAACAGCTTGCTCCAGTTTTCGTCAACGCGGCTGCGGAAGGCCACGCCGGGGATGTTGGCAATCAGGGTACGGTACTGGGTTTCGCGCGCCTGCAGCTCGCGCTCCATCTGCGTGCGCTCGGAAATGTCGGTGACAAAGCCGACAAACAGCGGGCTGTCGCTGCCCTCGGCGCGGCCGATGGCGAGGCGGATCGGGAATACCGTACCGTCCTTGCGCATCGCGACGACTTCGCGGCTCTTGCCTATGACTTGCTTTTCGCCGGTCGTCTGGTAGCGGTGCAGATAGTCGTCATGCTGGCTGCGGTAGGGGTCGGGCATCAGCAGCTTGATGTTCTGGCCGATCAGCTCTTCGCTGCGCCAGCCAAACATCGGCCCGGTGGCCTGATTGACCGCCTGGATGATGCCGTACTGATCAATGGTGATGATGCTGTCGACGGCGGTATTGACGATGGCGCTCAGCCGCGACTGGTCTTCCTGCATTTTCTGCAGCAGCTGGCGATAGCGCAGCAGTGCATTGCCGGCCAGTACGAATACGCCGGCGGTGATGGTGAACAGCGAGATGGCCAGCGCCAGATAGGTATTGTCGCCGCGCAGGATATCTTGCGGCGCTTGAGCCACGCCGACAAAGCGGGCGGCAGCCATGCCGGTGTAGTGCATGCCCGAAATGGCAAAGCCCATTATCGTGGCGCTGAGCAGCAGCGCCTGGCCGGATTTCAGCCGTCCCTGGCGCTGCAGGCCGTAACGTATCCACAGCGCCAGAATCGCCAGCAGCACCGCCACCACGATGGAGGTAGCAAACCACAGCGGGTCGTAGCGCAGCTGGGCGCTCATCTGCATCGCCGCCATGCCGCTATAGTGCATCGCGCCGATGCCGGCACCGACCAGCACGCCGCTGATGATCAGCTTGCGACGGTTGATGCTGGTGTGCGACAGCATATTGAGGCTGACCCAGGAGGCGAATACCGCCGGCAGCATCGACAGCAGGGTGGTGAGGTGATCGTAGTTGACGGTGGTGCACAGCTCGAAGGCCAGCATGCCGATGAAGTGCATCGACCAGATGCCGCAGCCCAGTGCAAACGAGCCGGTCAGCAAGGCAGTATGGCGCAGCAGCCGGCCTTGTGCGCGCCTGGCCATGCCGGCCACCTGCAGCGACATCAGCGAACTCAGAATGGCAACGGCAACGGACAGCAATACCAGTTCGTAACGGTAGCTGCCTTGCAGCAACAGCGCTGTCGGCGTGCCGTCACGCAGGAAAAAGGCATCAATCATGGCGGGTAGCTCGGCAGGGTGGATGGGCACAGTCTGCGGCCGTGCGTGTCGGGCAAATCGGGCCGGATCGGAACAGTCTATTTGTCGATGGAGTGACAGGCTGGGATAATGCCATGATTTGCCGTTTTGGCAATGCAGAAAGGATAGCCATGAGTACACTTCCTCCGTGCCCGGCCTGTGGTTCGATTTATAGCTATGAAGATGGCGCTTTGCTGGTGTGCCCGGAGTGCGCCCACGAGTGGTCGGCACAGGCTGCTGCCGAGAGCGCCGAAGAGGTGAAGGTGGTACGCGATGCCAACGGTAATGTGCTGCAGGATGGTGACAGCGTGACCGTGATCAAGGACCTGAAAGTGAAGGGCAGCTCGCTGGTGGTGAAGGTCGGCACCAAGGTCAAGAACATCCGTCTGGTGGATGGCGACCATGATATCGACTGCAAGATCGACGGCATCGGCCAGATGGGGCTGAAGTCGGAGTTCGTGAAGAAAGCCTGATTGGCAGCCGGCGGCGCTCGCCGCCTTTGCCTGCATGATATTGCGGCCAACCTTGAGGTTGGCCGCAATGTTTTTCAGCGTGCTCTTTCTTGCGCCGGCACGCGGGCAAACTGGCCGTCGCGATAGTCGCGCATCGCCTGCTCGATCTCCTCGCGGGTATTCATCACGAAGGGGCCATAGCCGGCAATCGGCTCGTTCAGCGGTTGGCCGCCCAGCAGCAAGACCAGCGCATCCTCATTGGCGCTGAAGGCAATGCCCTCGCCCTGTTGCTGGAAAGCGGCGACCTGTTGTGCCGACAGCGTGCGGCCATCGGCCAGGGTGATGCTGCCCTCCAGTACGGTAACAGCGAGGCTGAAACCCTCTGGCCACGGCAGGGAGGCTTGCTGGCCGGCGGTCAGGCGCAGATCCCATACATTCATCGGGCTGAAGGTTTGCGCCGGGCCGCGTGCGTCACCGAGCTCGCCGGCGATCAGTCGCAGCACGCCGCCTTCGGGCAGGGTGAGGTTCGGAATATCGCTGGCCAGCAGTGTCTGATAGCCCGGATCGCTCATCTTGTCGCGTGCCGGCAGATTGACCCACAGCTGCACACAGCTGAACACGCCGCCCTGCTCGGTAAAGGCCGGGCTATGGAATTCCTGATGCTGGATACCGCTGCCGGCCGTCATCCACTGCACATCGCCGGGGCCGATCTTGCCGCCGCTGCCGGTGCTGTCGAGGTGCTCGACCTCGCCCGAATAGACGATGGTGACGGTTTCAAAGCCGCGATGCGGGTGCTCGCCGACGCCGCGTGGCTGCCTGGCCGGGGCAAATTCGTAAGGGCCGGCGCGATCAAACAGCAAAAAGGGACTCAGCAACTGGCCGTGCTGGCCATAGCTGAACAGCGAGCGCACGGGAAAGCCGTCGCCGACCCAATGTTGTGGCGGGGTGGGCAGGATGCCGTACAGGGTTTTCATGGCGTACTCCGGAATCTGGGGGTGATGCTGTAGCGTAGTGCCTGCCGCAGCTTTGGCATAGCGCCACCACAAGGCTTTACTGTTCCATCAGTAGAACAATTGATAAGTGGCAGGCGGGTAATGCTATGATGCTTTTTTTATGAATGTTATTAAGGGCTAGGCATGTTGGCCGCAATTCTGACGGGCATCCTGATATTGGCGATGGCCATTTTCAGCCATGCAATGTGGCAGAAAAGCCGGGGTTTGCAACGGCGCCTCGATGCCTTGCCCGATGCCATGCTGCTGGCCAGCCGCCAGGGGGCAATCCGCTACGTCAATGCGCAGCTGTGCACGTTGTCGGGTTGCAGCGCAGAGCAATTGCTGGCGCTGACACTGGATCAGCTGCTGCCGATAGGTGAAGAGGCGCACAGCCCGGTATGGCACTCGCTGTTTGCTCCGGGCCAGCATCAGGTGCATGGCAGTCTGGGCCTGCGTCTGCTGCATTTTCCCGGTCAGGAGGCGCGCAAATGCCAGATCGAGGTCGCCAGCCTGCCGCAGGATGGCGAGGTGATCCTGATCTTGCGCGAGCCCGGTATCCAGCATGTCGATCAGCCCGAAAGCTATCTGGCGCAAAAGCTGCTGAACACGGCCGAACAGGATGGCGGCATCGGCTCCTGGGTGCTGGAAACCACCAGCGGCAAGCTGCACTGGAGCGAGCAGGTTCACCGCATTTTCGGCACCGATGCCAGCCAGTTTGTCGCCACCGAACAGGCTTACTTCGAGCGCGTACACCCTGACGACCGCCAGCGCGTGCGCAGCGAGCTGGACCGGCTGATGGTGTTGGGCAAACCGTTTGATCTGGAATACCGCATCGTGCGGCCCGACGGCAGCATTCGTCATCTGCTGGAACGCAATCACATGCATGCCCAGGCTGATGGCCATATCGACCATCTGTGGGGCACGGTGCTCGACATGACCAGCCAGAAACAGCTGCAGCAGCAATTGCAGCTGGCACGACTGGCGGTCGAATACAGTTCCGAGGCTATTGCGATTGCCGACAGCCGCATGCAGTGGCTGTTCCTCAATCCGGCGTTCTGCCGCATGGTTGGCCGCGAAGAAAGCACACTGCGCAATCAGCCTCCAGCCTTCATGCTGCCGGGCAATGAAGTCATTCTGCCTGCGGCTGATCTGCTTCGTCTGGTCGGAGGGGGCGAGCAATGGCGCGGCGAATTGCGCATCGCGCGCGATTACGGCCAACCCTTGTCGGTGCTGGCTTCGGTCAGCGGTATCGAGGGGGGCGAGTTGGGCGAGTTGCAGGTGTGGGTGTTGACCGATATCAGCCGCATCAAGGAATCCGAACGCCAGCTCAAGTCGCTGGCTTTCTTTGACGGCCTGACCGGTGTGGCCAACCGCACGCTGTTCTCGCAGCAGCTGCAAAGGCTGATCGACGAAGAGCAGCCGTTTGCGCTGGTGTTTGCCGATCTGAACGGCTTCAAGCTGGTAAATGACAAGCTCGGCCACCGCACCGGTGACGAGGTATTGCAGCAATTGTCGTCGCAGTTGCAGCAAGCTTTGCAGGGTAGCGAGCTACTCGGACGCTGGGGGGGCGACGAGTTTGCGCTGCTGTTGCCGGGCGAACGCAATCTCGAACAACTGACCTCGCGCCTGCTCGAGTTGCGACATCTGGCCCAGATGGAGCTGTACGAACAGGGCATGCGCCTGACCGTGACAGCCAGTTTCGGGGTTTGCCGTTATCCCGAGGCTGGTCGCAATCGCGACCGTCTGCTGCATCAGGCCGATCAGGCGATGTACCGCGCCAAAGCGCAGGGCGCGCATGCCGTGTGGTATCACGATGGTCATGGATTATATCCTTTGCTGTCACCACCGCAGTCGGTCGGCCCGCAATGAACACGGCATGACACTGCCGGCAGGGCGGGGTATGCTGTTGCCTTCTCCTGCTGATCTGCTGACGCACTGTCATGACGCTGAACCCCATTCTCAATAGTGATTCCTACAAACTCAGTCACTGGGTGCAATATCCGCCGGGCACTACCGGCATGTATTCCTACGTCGCTGCGCGCGGTGGTACCGCCTCGCATGTGCTGTTTTTCGGCCTGCAGGCGCTGCTGAAGGATTACCTCAGCCAGCGCATCACGCCCGACCATATCGACGAAGCCGAGGCGCTGGCCGCTATGCATGGCCTGCCGTTCAACCGCGCCGGTTTCGAGCGAATCGTCAATCTGTATGACGGTTACTGGCCAGTGCGCATCCGCGCCGTGGCCGAGGGCGAGCTAGTGCCGACCGGCGTGCCGATGCTGACTATCGAATCGACCGACCCCGAGCTGTTCTGGGTGGTGTCCTTTCTCGAAACCGCCATCCTGCGCGTGTGGTATCCGATTTCGGTGGCGACGCGCAGCTTCCGCGCCAAGGAAATCATCCGTCGCTATCTGCTGCAGACGGCCGATGACCTGTCGGGCCTGCCGTTCAAGCTGCATGACTTTGGCGCGCGTGGCGTCTCCAGTTACGAAAGCTCGGAAATCGGCGGCCTCGCGCATCTGGTCAATTTCATGGGCACCGACACCTTGGCCGCGCTGGTGGCCGCGCGTCGGCATTATCACGAGCCGTGCGCCGGCTTTTCGATTCCGGCGGCCGAGCATTCCACCATCACCGGTTGGGGCCGCCCGCACGAGGGCGAGGCCTTTGCCAATATGCTTACGCACTTTGCCAAACCCGGTGCGCTGCTGGCGGTCGTCAGCGACAGCTACGATGTCTTCCACGCCGTGACCGAGCTGTGGGGCGAGCAGCTGCGCCAGCAGGTGATTGCCAGCGGTGCGACCGTGGTGATCCGCCCTGATTCCGGCGAGCCGGTGCAGGTGGTGGCCGAGGTGGTCGAAAGGTTGGCCGCAGCCTTTGGCACAACCACCAACAGCAAGGGCTATCGCGTGCTGAATCATGTGCGCGTGATCCAGGGTGATGGCGTGAACCTCGCCAGCATCGAGGCCATCCTGTCGCGCTTGGCCAAGCTCGGTTACAGCGCCGACAACGTCGCCTTTGGCATGGGTGCCGAACTGTTGCAAAAGCTCGACCGTGACACCCACAAGATGGCGCTGAAATGCTCGGCGCTGCAAGTCGATGGCCAGTGGCGTGATGTCTTCAAGGACCCGGTCACCGACCCCGGCAAACGCTCGCTCGGCGGCCGCGTCATTGCCGCCCGCGACAGCCGCGCCGCCTGGGGCATCAGCACGCTGGAACGCGTGTCGGATGCCGACTTGCAAATGCGCGTGGTGTGGGAAAACGGCAAGCTGCTGGTCGACGAAAGCTTTGCCACCATTCGCGAACGCGCTGCCGCCCATCTGGGCTGAGTGGCGGACAACACAAGGTTGGCCGCAAGCCTTGCGGCCAAGCTTTTTCTATTCAGGGAGAGCAAAACATGAATCAGAGCCCGGCCGATATCGTACAAGCCCAGCTGGATGCCTATAACGCCAAGAATCTCGATGCCCTGCTGGCGACCTATGCCGAAGACGCTCGTCAATATCTGTATCCGGCCGAGCTGGTGGCCCAGGGCCACGTCGCCATCCGCGAGCGCATGGCACTGCGCTTGGCCGAGCCTGATCTGCATGCCAAGCTGCTGCGGCGTGAGGTATTCGGCAATGTGGTGATTGACGACGAAATCGTCACCCGCAACTTCCCCGAAGGCCGCGGCACCGTGCACATGACCATGATCTATCGCGTGGAAAATGGCTGGATACAGGATGCCTCGACCATCATGGGCGAAGTGGTGATGGCTGCAGTGTAAGTGCAGTGTAAAGTCATGGCTAACAGGCCCCAGGCTCGCCATAAGCCACGGTATCGCCCAGCGTCGTCACATTGACGCGCGCCCAGATGGCGGCCGACTTGTTACCTTCAAAGGCAAACTTGCCATCACTATCGCGCAGCAGCCAGTAAGACACCACCGTGCCGGCGTGCGGTGGTGCAGTAAAGTCTACTGATACCTCGAACACATCACCCGGATGGTTATCCTGAATCGGGATCTCGCGCTGATCCGGCCGCAGGCTATATGCGGCATGCAGGACTTCTCCAGTCTGTTTGCAGCGCACTTCCACTTCCTCATCAATGCACACCAGAGTGTGGCCGAGTATCGGTTTGTCACCGATGTTCTGCACCAGCCAGGTTTTGGTAAAGCGGGTGTTAGGTGCGACCAGTGCACCATCCGCCTGACTCAGATCTTCCAGCACCGCCCCGCGAATTCCATCGTGCAGACAATGCAGCTCTTGCGGGATATGCACATTGTGGAACAAACCCTCCAGCAGCCAGAAAGGATGCACCTTCAGCGCATACGCCAGTTTGATCAGCGTCGGGATGCGCGGCATGGTTGCCTCGCCCGGAAACCCCATTTGCATGATGCTGTACAAAGTCTTGCGCTCGACGCCCATTGCATTGGCCAGCGTGCTCTGGTTGAAGCCCAGCTCACGCATGCGTTGGCTGATGCGTTCGACAAACTCCGATACCGACTGCAATGAGCCCATGCTGACACTTTGACGATGAAACATTTTTTTCCCTTTGGGAATCTCATCATTTGACATGTTTGCTGTAGATCCAATGCTCAGAATTTAAATCGTTTGTGAGTAGTAAATGACACAAGAGTGCGGTGTGAATGACTCAATGACGAATGATATCTTTATGCCGTAAGTAACTGTATTTGAAATGTCACTAATGAAACGGTTTTTTGACTTTGCTCATTAAGGGAGAGTGTTATGGCTACAAGCGCGCAACAAACGATCGCCTCTTTGTATCTGGCTTACTACGGTCGCCCGGCCGATCCTGACGGTCTTGCTTACTGGATTGCCGAACTTGAAAAGGCCGGTGGTGATAGCTCGGCTGTCGTCAATGCCTTTGCCAGTTCTCCTGAAGCGACAGAGCGTTTCAAAAGTGACAGTGTGGAAGAGCGCTTGTCCGAAATTTATCAAAATCTGTTTGGCCGCGAGCCGGATGCAGAAGGTCAACAGTTCTGGGCGACACAGATTGCCAGTGGCGAGGTATCACTGGCCGAGGCCTGTATCCATGTACTGGGCGGAGCCAAGAACGAAGACAAGCAGCTGACCGAAAAACGCATCGAGGCCGCAAACAGCTTTACCGAAGCAGTCAAAAGTGGCGATTTGTCATATGAAGGTACCCAAGCTGCCGAAGCCGCCAAGCTATTGCTGGCCGGTATCAGCAAGGACAGCAGTGCCGAGCAGGTAAAAACACTGGTACAGCAGACCGGTAAACTGGTTGATCAGGCCAGCGAACAGCCGGAAGTCGTGGCCAAGCTGTTGGGCAAGGGCGGGGTTGACGAGCTGGTCAAGTCAGAGACCTTTGCCAAGGACAGCAGCAAACTGCTGGAGGCGATGACCCAGGTTGCCGAGCAGGCCAAAGGGGACGCCAAGCAGGTCGAGAAGCTGCTGGGCAGCAGTACCTCCCTGCTGGACAAGCTGGATGATCAGCTGGCCAAGGGCGGCAGTCTCGACAAGATTATCGAAACCGTGAAAAACACCGGACTGGACGGGCTGGGAAAAGAGCTGGATACCCCGGTTACCCCGCCATCTTCCGGCGGTGTCTCTGATGGCGGTGGCTCGGGCGGCGGTGATAGCGTCGAGCCGGCGCCGAAGCTCAAGCTTGACAGCAAGGTTTACGAGACGGGCTGGATGGATGTCAGCATCACTGGTACAGCCAGCCAGAAGCTGTATATGGAGTTCAACGAGGATGGCAGCAAGGTATTGCTGGCGGCATCAGAGGACGTCAAAACCGACTGGCTGGATACGGCCAAACTGAATCTGCTGCTGGGTGAGGAGCAGAAACTGGTGCTGTGGCAGGATGACATTCAGCAAATTCATAGCTCTTGGTATGTTGACGGTCAATATCAGCCAAATGGTATGAGTGTGTTCGGCGGCCAACTGGAAGTGATCGGTACCAAGGTCGAGCAAGGTCTCAGCCTTTATTTCGTACAAACCCCGAAAGTCAGTTTTCACGAAAAGGAGGGGGCGCCTGCATCCGCCGTCGAGGTGGCGAAGAATGCTTGGTTGTCACTCTGGCCGGCTCAGTTTGATGGTTTGACCATCAATGGTGAGGGCGGCACTCAAAATTATGAAGTATCGTCGTGGATTAATTCTGTATACCGCGATCACAAGGTGACGACGGTCTTTAACAATACTGGTACCAATCACATTGTTGGTAATCATGGCGCCGACAACTTTACTGTCGGTGCCGGGACGGATCTGATCAAGCTTTATACGGGGGGGGAGTCTTCACCGTCCGACTCCAGCCCGGGGGATGGGGAGTACGCGGCAGCAGTTGACGTTGTACACGGCTTTACCGTCGGCCAGGACAAGCTTGAATTTGAGCTTGCTGATCCGGAAGGTGCGGTGCAAATAACCATCAAGGATGGCAAGGTCAGCGTAGCCGATGGCATCGAATTGAGCTTCAAGGACGGGCTGCTTGACTACGCTACGAGTGTGGATGGCAGTGGCAAGCTGTTCAGCAAGGATGAGGCTGGCAATATCACCAAGGTCGATGCCATTGCGCTGGGTAAGGCGATTCTGTCACAGCTGGGCAAGCAGACGGATCTGGCGGCATTTGTTGTGCCGGCGGCTGGCGAGCAAGAGGCCAGCACTTATGTCCTGGCAGCCCGGGAGGATGGCCATGCTGCCGAGGTCGCCGCAGATAAAGGTGATGTCATGGTGCAGCTGGCGGGGCTGGATTTTACCGGCAAGCTGACGGAGATCGTGAAAGATGCTGTATCACAGCCTGATTTTGCCCTGGTCGAGAAAGATTTTTACGGGCAGAAGTTGTTGCAAGTGATTGGCACCGAGGCAGACCGGCTGAAGCTGTTTTTTACCGAGGATGGCAAGCTGGGTTTTGCCAGTGAAGATGGCAAGTTCAAAACCGAGGCCATGGATGCCGCAGCACTGAGATACAAGTTTTACCTTAACGAAGGCCAGGTACTGGTGGCCAGCCATGAGGATCTAAATATAGTGACCCGATCGGACTTTGTCTTGTTTAATATTAGTTCTAAAGGGAGGGTTGAGGTGACAGGCGGGGCTGATATCACAACAAATCTGCGCCTTGATACCGTAGATGCCTATTTTGTTGATGAGGCAGGAGGCTTGCCTCTTGCGGAACTGAATGTTGCCAAAAATGTAATCTTGGATATCAGTGCTGAATTGGCAAGCCATGTCAAAGTGAGTGGAGAAGGAAGTTGCCAGATTAGTTCATCTGGTAAAGAACCAAATGTGGCAATCGAGGTTCACACCACAGGTCAGAATGTTCTGTACGACCCATCAGGACGTAATCAGTTTTATCTGCATGACGGTCGTGATGAACTTAACTTTGGTCATGGCCAGATTCATTACGATAGTGGTACCTGGTCTCATTCCGCACCTTCTTACCAGACCGATCGGTTGCACACCATCAGTGAAGTATATGGTTTCACCGAAGGACAGGACACATTAAAGATGGGCGGGTATTACTGGTTAGAAAATGGGCAGCATTATTATTTCAATGCCTTTAGCATGCAGTCAGGCATGGTGTTCAAACTGGATGAGGCGGGCACTCAAACTGTGAAGCTGGCCATCCGCAAGGGCGTGGTTGATTTTGCCAACAGTCAGGATGATAGCGGCACTTATTTCAAGACCGTAGATGGCAAGCTGCAGGTTAACAGCAATGCCTTGATTCCCCTGCTGTCGACCCAGTTGAAGGGGGGGGGCAATACCGTAGCGTTTGCGGTGCCGGAAGGTGACGGTTTTGCCGCACATACTGTGATTGTCAGAGGTCACGAGCTGGCTGATATGCAGGCCAAGCCTGACAGCGCCGATGTCGTGGTCCGGCTGATGGATACCCAGGTTCAGGATCTGGATGTGGTGCTGGGTAGCAAACAGTCGCAGTTGGCCGCCGGGCAGCAGTATACCGGTGACTATCAGTTGAATGAGCTGATCCGCATCGGCGAAGGCAGTTTGCTGGACAAGGATTTGAGCCAGATGATCGAGCTCAAATATATTGGTATGAACCAAGACAGTCTGCAGTTTGCCGACAGCAGTCTGCTGACGGGCAACTTCTCGGCTGTGGCGGAGCCGGCATTGCCTGCCTTCAATGCCAGCAAAGGGATGGTAAAGTTTGTCGACTTGCCCGCTGAAACCAGCCTGTATACCCGTGTTGATGCGGTATTGACTGCGATGGGCGAGCAACAGGTAAATGCGGCCTTTATCGATGGTTCTGATGTTTATGTGTTGCGAGGTGATGGCGAAGCTGGCATCACAGAGGGTGATGTACTGCTGAAACTGATCGGAATTTCCTCTCATTTTTACAGAGAAGATTTGGGTTTGATTCTGGTCTGAGCCTGATTGATTTACCGTAAACCCAGTTTGGCCCGTTACTTATGGTAACGGGCTTTTTTCATGTTAGTTGCGACAGTTGATGGCATGAAATGCTGTAGTGTCCGTCTGCCAGCTTGAGCTTTATATATTGCTTGCCAAGTTGAAGGTATCACCAGTCTCCTTGCGGGGGCGCGATGGTTACCAGGGCAATGACCGGGGGTTTACGGGCGGTGACGGTGCCGGATCTGTCCGGGGTTGGCCGCATCAGTGTCGGCAACTACAGCGGCAGCGCGGCCTTGCTGGCGGATGGGCTGGTGATGCTGACGGCTGCGCATCTGTTTGATGCCGGCAGCAGCCAGACTTCGGTGTGGTTTGATACGCCGGCTGGCAAACAGCAGGTGCAGGCCAGCAGCGTGCTGCGTCACCCCGCTTACGATGCCGATAGTCTGGAGAACGATCTGGCACTGGTCTGGCTGGCGACGTCTGCGCCGGTTGGCAGTAGCCGTTATGGCTTGTACCGGCAGGATGACGAGCTGGGGCAGGATTTTGTACTGGCGGGTTATGGCTTGCAGGGCAGCGGGAGCGGTGGCGCGCAGTGGACGGGCAGTTTGCCGGGTTTGTCGTGGGCGATGAACCGTTTTGACATCACGCTGGATGAAATCAGCACGGTCAGTAGCCGCGCCTATGCGGCCTTGCTGGCGGATTTTGATGATGGCTTGTATGTGGATGACACCTTGTGGCGGGTGGCGGGGGTGATGGATAGCGGCCTAGGCAGTCAGGAGGGGCTGATTGCCAGCGGCGATAGCGGCGGCCCGGCCTTGCTGGCGGGCAAGGTAGCCGGCGTGGCCAGTTTTGTGGCCAGTGCGCGTGCGCCGGATGGCAGCCGTACTGATCTGGATAGCCAGATCAACAGCAGCTTTGGCGAGATTGCGGCGTGGCAGCGGGTGAGTGCCTACCAGCAGTGGGTAGACGACAGTGTGCAGCAGCATTATGCCGCCGCGCCGGCCCGGCCGGCGGAAGTGCAGACGCGGGTGGTTGAGGGGCAGAGCGGCACGACATGGGCGTTTTGTCTGGTGAGTCTGTCAAACGGCCAGCCGCTGGATCATCAGGCCAGTGTGGCGTACCGCACGCGCGATGATACTGCGCTGGCCGGGCAGGATTATCTGGCGCAAAGCGGCCGTCTGGTGTTGTACCCGGAGCAGGATCATGCGGTGATTGCCATCGAGATTCTGGGCGATACCGTGCACGAGGACGACGAGCAATTCTGGGTAGAAATCTATGACCCGCAAGGGGCTGACTTTCCGGCTGGGGTCGAGGTGCTGACGGTGGCACGCATCATCGTGAATGATGACTGAGGAATGACAAAGGTTGGCCGCAAGCGGGTGACAGCTTGCGGCCAACCTTGTTTCAAGCCGGCAACTCAGGCGCTGGCGGCGAGTTCGGCCAGCGGGACAACGCGGATAGGATTACCCGGTACGTCCATATTGGCCCACAGCCAGTTCAGATGGGCGATCAGGGCTTCGCCGCCCACATGCGGGCGGTCTTTGCAAGTGTGGGCGTCGGCGATCACGGTGGTGGCATAGCCTAGCGAAGCGGCGCGGCGCACGGTGGTGTCGACGCAGAAATCGCTGGCGTAGCCGCACAGCCACAGGTTTTCGATGTCACGGCTGTCGAGGTACTGGCGCAGGCTGGTATCGAGAAAGCTGTCGCAGGCAGTCTTGGCAATCACGGCATCGCTGTCTTGCCGAGCAAGGCCGGGGTGCAGCTGCCAGTCGTCACTGCCATGCGGCAGGTCGGGGGCATGATGCTGGATGAAGATCACCTCGTGGCCCTGCGTCCGTGCATGGGCGATAGCGGCATTGATATTGGTCAGGGTGGCATCGGCGCGGGTAGCGCGTTTGCTGCCTTCTATCAGGCCGTGCTGGAAGTCGATAACCAGTAATGCGGTGCTGCTCATGACATCTCCTCGTAACGCTGGACACGGTTGCGGCCAGCCTGCTTGGCACGATACAGCGCTTCGTCGGCGCGTGCACTCAGCGATTCGAGGGTGTCGTCAGCCTGCACCATGCTCAGGCCGATGCTGACTGTCGGCATCTGCTTGAGCGTGCTGTCATTGAGTTCGTGGATGGCAATGCGCAGGCTTTCGGCCTGGGCAAGGCAGCCTTCTTCGCCCAGCCCGGCGCGCAGCACCACGGCAAATTCTTCGCCGCCCCAGCGCACCAGCTTGTCGGCCGGCAACAGGTGATCCTGCAGGCGATTGGCAATGCTTTGCAGCACGCGATCGCCCTCGTGATGACCGTACTGGTCATTGATGGCCTTGAAGTGATCAATATCCAGCATCAGCAGGGCGCTGGCTTTTTTCTGCAGCTTGTTCTGCCACAGCTCGGCAAAGGCATGGCGGTTGAGGGCACCGGTCAGCTGGTCGGTGCGTGCCATGCGGTGCAGCTTTTTCTGGTTGTGGCTGATGCTGGCCAGTACCAGGCCGGTAACCAGCAGCATGATGGTGGCGCTGATCAGCAGATTGGTCCACAAGGCCTGCTCGACCGGACGCAGGGCGGCGGTTTCGTCCTGTTCGACCAGCAGATACCAGTCCAGATCGCGGATATAGCGCGCATTGAGCAGGATGGTGTTGCCGGCGTGCTGGTAGCTGAGGTGACGCGACTGGGTGTCGCGCTTGAGGATTTGCGGCAATAGCGGCGCCAGCCCTGGGATCTCGTGCAGGCTGCTGCGCAGGCTTCTTTGCTTGTTGCTGGCCAGTACGATGCGACCCTGGCCGTCGGCGAAGTAGATATGACGGTCAAACCGCAACTCGTAATTGGCAATCAGGCCGGAAAGCTTGTCCAGCGTCAGCCCGACGCCGGTCGCGCCGATATAGCGCCCCTTGAAGTCGACAATGCGGTGATTGATGAAGACGGTAGGCTCGTCGCTATTGGCCATGTCGACATCGACATTGATTTCGAAATCATGGCTCATGCGGCGCACACGCTGGTACCAGACATCACGCGGTTCGTGGTCAAGTACCTGCTTTAGGATGCCGTTACCGTAGTAGTAGTTGCGGCTCTGGTCTGATACCAGAAAGCTGCTGACGGTGTTGTATTTGAGGCGAATTTCCTGCAGATAGCGGGCGATTTCGCGGCTGTCTTTTTCGCCGCTGATCAGCCAGTCGCGCACAAAAGTGTCGTGTGCCATCAATGACGAGATGAACACCGGCCGCAGGATGTCCTTGTTGACCTCGGAGAAAATGGTATCGCCGGTCAGCGGCAGACCCTGCTCGATGATGTTGCGATGCACCTCATCGCGGGCCTTGTCGTAATACAGCCAGGTTGTGAGGCTGGAGCCACCCAGCAGCAGCAGGCCGACCAGCATTACCAGTCTATAGCGGCATAAATTCATGATTTTTGAATTTTTATGACAAGGCCAATATGATGCCACAGCATATGCTGCAGTGCTTCTATAAGTAAACATGTTATCGAAATGCAGCAATAGGCCATACCAATGTAATACCAAGGCAGGTTTTCGGGTGGCACCGGCATCTGCTTGCTATGCTTGCATAAGTCTTCAGCACAGTGAAAAGCATGACCCTTTTAAGCACGCAGCAAGACTTTGAACGGCACCTGCAGCGCGACAGTAACGGCCGGCACATTGCCACTTTCGCCGGCTGCTGGATGCAAAGCTGCTTTCAGCCTATTTTCTATCGTAGCGGCGGTATTTTCGGCTACGAGGCCTTGCTGCGCGTGCACGATATCGAGACCGGCAATGCGGTGCGGCCCGATCTGTTTTTGTATGGTCTTGAGGGGCTGGAGCAGGTCAATGCCGACCGGCTGGCACGCGTCATCCACATTCGCAACTTTGCCGAAACCGGGCTGCAATGTTGTCTGAGCCTTAATGTAATGCCGCAAACCATCGTGCATGAGGCGGCCAACTTTGCCAGTAATTTCGACCTGTTGCTGGCCAGGCTGGCAAAGCTTGGCGTGGACAGTGGCCGCGTGATTTTCGAGGTGCTGGAGTACGAAGTCGAAGCAGGTGACCAGGCGATTTCCGATGCGATGCGTGTTGCCTCGGCTGCCGGTTTCGGTATTGCGGTTGATGATTACGGTGCGATGGCGGCCGGCAACAGCCGCATCCAGATCTTGCGGCCGGACATCATCAAGATAGACCGCAGCATGCTGCTTGATCATATGCAAGGTGACAGTGGCAGGTTGGCCGCAGCGATACGTTATGGCTGGGAGCTGGGCAGCCGCATGCTGGTGGAGGGTATCGAGACCGAGGCCCAGCTGCTGGCGATGCGCGAGCTGGGCGTCGAGTTATACCAGGGTTTTTATCTGGGCCGGCCACAACAGCTGGACAGGCAGCCCTAGCCACAGGCCGGTTACGGTTGGCCGCCTCCGGCTGCCAGCTCGCTGTCTCGCAGCGGGATATAAATCTCTACTACGCTTTGCGGGTGTTGCGGCCCGAGAAAGCGCTCGCCACAGAATTCGAACTCTATCCCCTCGTCAGCATGCAGGCCGGCGGCCGGCAGCCATTCGCTTAGCGCCGCGCGGAAGGTCTCCGGCAGGGTGGCCACCGTACCGTGATGCTCGACCCGGGCGTAGCGCCGCGCCGGGATGCGGACTTCGTGCATGCCATCCGGAATCGTCGTTTCTTCGGTAACCGGCAGGCCGGCCAGGTATTGCCACAGGCCGTCGGCCAGCGGTTCGCACACGCCAAAAGTGCCCATGATGGGCGCGAGCGGGCGGATTTCCTGTTCGCGCGGCACAAAGCGTTGCCACATCTCGGCGATGGTGCCCTGATCCTGGCAGTGCCAGCGCATGCCGATGAGGCGCACGGCGGGGTAGTCGATGATTTGCGGGGTTTGCATGGCGGGTAGACTCCGTTCGGGTTGGGCCAGATAACGGCCGAGCTGATCAAGCACTTGTTGTTGACGGGCGATGCTGGCGGCAAGGTTGGCCGCATGCTGCTGCAGCGTCTGCTGCCAGCCGGCCGGTTCACTCAAGGCCCCGCTGGCGGCCAGCTGGCCGATTTCTTCCAGCCCCAGCCCCAGTTGCCGTAGCCAGACAATGCGCCCCAGCACTGGCAGCTGCGCCGGCGCGTAATAGCGGTAGCCATTGTCGCGGCCGGTCAGTTGCGGGCGAAACAGGCCGATCTGGTCGTAGTGGCGCAGGGTCTTGGTGGTGAGGCCGTGGGCGCGGGCCATTTGTCCGATTGTCAGCATCGTGTCTTTCCAGGTGGTCTGGCCATGCTCGGCCTTGCCGCAGGGGCAAGGTCAAGGCCGCCAACAAAAAAGCCGCAGCCGGTGAGGGCTGCGGCCAACCTTTGCCGGCTTGTGTTACAGCAGCACGCGCTCGACGCCGCCATTGCGGGCGTTGTCGACGTAGTCCTTCATCCAGTTGTCGCCCAAGATGTGCTTGGCCATTTCCACCACGATGTAATCAGCCTGGGTGCCGGTGTCGTCGCTGTAGCGGGACAGGCCCTGCAGGCAGGACGGGCAGGAAGTCAGGATCTTCACCGGCTGGCTGGATTCGCCCAGTTTGGCCAGATCCTTGTTGATTTCCTCTTCCTTGCGGAAGCGCACTTGCGTGGCGATGTCCGGGCGGCTGGCGGCAAAGGTACCGGATTCGCCGCAGCAACGGTCGTTCTGTACCACACCGCCGCCCATCAGCTCGTTGACGACTTTGATCGGCTGGTAGGCCTTCATCGGCGTGTGGCAAGGGTCGTGGTACATATACTTCTGACCGCCGATGCCGTCGAGCTTGAGGCCCTTCTCCATCAGGTATTCGTGGATGTCGATGATGCGGCAGCCGGGGAAGATCTCCTCGAAGCGGTAGTTCGCCAGCTGGTCGTAGCAGGTGCCGCAGCTGACCACCACGGTCTTGATGTCGAGGTAGTTCAGCGTGTTGGCCATGCGGTGGAACAGCACACGGTTTTCGGTGGTGATCTCATCGCCCTTGTCCTTGTAACCGGCGCTGGTCTGCGGGTAGCCGCAGCACAGATAGCCCGGCGGCAGCACGGTCTGAGTGCCGACATGCCACAGCATCGCCTGGGTGGCGAGGCCGACCTGGCTGAACAGGCGCTCCGAGCCGCAGCCTGGGAAGTAGAACACCGCCTCGGCTTCTTCGGCCACCTGCGGGTTGCGGATCACCGGAATCACCGCCGGATCTTCCACGTCCAGCAGAGCACGTGCGGTTTTCTTCGGCAGGCCGCCCGGCATCGGCTTGTTGATGAAGTGAATCACCTGCGCCTTGATTTCGGGCTTGCCCAAGGTGGCTGGCGGCTGTGCGGTTTGCGCGCCGGTCAGCCCCAGCTTCTTGCCGATGCTGTTGCCCAAGCGTTGCAGCTTGTAGGCGCCGCCCACCAGACCGGCACGAATGCCCTTGATGGTGGCCGGATCTTTGGCAGTGAGGAAGGCCATGCCCAGCGCGGTGCCGGGGTTAAACTTCTTGTTGCCGGTCTTGCGCAGGAAATTGCGCATCGCCACCGACACATCGCCAAAGTCGATCTTCACCGGGCACGGTTTCACGCAACGGTGGCACACGGTGCAGTGGTCGGCCACGTCGGACAGCTCTTCGAAGTGCTTGAGCGAGACGCCGCGACGGGTTTGTTCTTCGTACAGGAAGGCCTCGGTCAACAGGCCGACGCCGAGAATCTTGTTGCGCGGGCTGTACAGCAGATTGGCGCGCGGCACATGGGTCGAGCACACCGGTTTGCACTTGCCGCAACGCAGGCAGTCTTTCACCGAGTCGCTGATCGCGCCAAGATCGGATTGTTCCAGAATCAGCGATTCGGCACCCAGCAGCGAGAACGACGGCGTGTAGGCCATCGCCAGGTCTGCGCCGGGCAGCAGCTTGCCCTTGTTGAAGTGGCCGTTCGGGTCGACGCGTGCCTTGTAGTCACGGAAAGGCTGGATTTCGTCTTCGGTGAGGAATTCGAGCTTGGTGATGCCGATGCCGTGTTCGCCGGAAATCACGCCGTTGAGCGAACGCGCCAGCTTCATGATGCGCTCGACGGCTCGGTGCGCGGTTTGCAGCATCTCGTAGTCGTCGGAGTTCACCGGCAGGTTGGTGTGCACGTTGCCGTCGCCGGCGTGCATATGCAGCGCCACGAAGGCACGGCCGCGCAATACTTTTTGCTGGATGTGGCGGATGGCGGCCAGCACCGGTGCATCACTCTTGCCGGCAAACAGGCTTTCGAGTTCTTTCAGCAGCTCGCTCTTCCAGCTCACACGCAGCTTGAAGTCGCGCATGGCGATGAACACGCTGGCCTCAAGGTTGGCCGCAGCGTCTTCGAGCGGGGCTTGCGGCCAACGTGTAACGTAGTCGGCCAGCGGGTTGTCGAGGTTGTCCAGCAGCCACTGCCAGCGATTACGCACGGCGGCGGTGAGTTCCAGCGCGGTTTCGCGACGGTCGGCAATCAGCTCGTCGGCCGACAGCGCGCCGCCTTCGGTATCCACCGGCAGACGGCCGTGGAAGAACTCGGTCAGCTGATCCAGCAGCTTGATCTTGCTGGCAATCGACAGCTCGATATTGATGCGCTCGATGCCGTCGCTGTAATCGCCAAGGCGATCGAGCGGAATCACCACGTCTTCGTTGATCTTGAAGGCGTTGGTATGGCGCGCGATGGCGGCGGTGCGCGAACGATCCAGCCAGAAAGTCTTGCGTGCCTCTGGCGTAATCGCGATGAAGCCTTCGCCGTGACGCGCATTGGCGTAGCGCACCACCTGGCTGGCGGCTTCGGACACCGCGTTTTCGTCATCACAGACGATGTCGGCAATCAGCACCATCTTCGGCCGGCCACGGCCCTTGGCCTTGGTGGCGTAGCCGACGGCGCGCACATAGCGCCAGTCGAGGTGTTCGAGGCCAGCCAGCTGTACGCCTGCGGCCAACCCTTTGCCGCCCGGTTTGAAATAATCGGTAATCTCGACAATCGCTGGCGTTGCTTCGGCCACGGTGCCGAAGAACTCCAGACAGACGGTGCGGATGTGCTTGGGCATGCGATGCAGCACGAAACGCGCGCTGGTGATGATGCCGTCGGTGCCTTCTTTCTGCACGCCTGGCAGGCCGGCGAGGAATTTGTCGGTTACGTCCTTGCCGAGGCCCACCTTGCGGAAGGCCTTGCCCGGAATCACCAGCTCTTCACGGCTGATCACGGTCTTGCCGTCATCTTCGAGGCGGGTGACGCGGAAGGTGGCGGTATCAACGTCGTGAATCTTGCCGTAGTTGTGGCCGATACGTTCGACAAACATCCAGTTGCCGTCCGGGTCGACCATCTTCCAGCTGGCGAGGTTGTCCAGCGTAGTGCCCCACAGCACGGCCTTTTTGCCGCCGGCGTTCATCGCGATATTGCCGCCGATACAGGAGGCTTCGGCCGAGGTCGGGTCAACCGCAAACACGAGGCCTGCCGCACCGGCCGCTTCGGCCACGCGGGCAGTCACCACACCGGCACCGCACTGGATGGTGGCCTGCTTGCCGTCAAGGCCCGGCAGCTCGACGAATTCCACGCCCAGATGGCGGTCCATCTTTTCGGTGTTGATCACCGCGCTGCGCTTGTCCAGCGGCACGGCACCGCCGGTATAGCCGGTGCCACCCCCACGCGGGATGATGGTGAGCTTCAGCTCGATACAGGCGCGCACCAGCGGCGCGATCTCGGCTTCGCTGTCAGGGCACAGCACCACGAAGGGGTATTCGACACGCCAGTCGGTGGCATCGGTGACATGCGAAACGCGTGCCAGACCATCAAACAGGATATTGTCGCGGCGGGTGATTTTCGACAGGCGCTTGAGAATGGCGGCGCGCAACTCGCGCGTTTCGCCAAACTGGCGCTCGAAGCTGTCTACCGCTTCGCGCGCGGCGGCCAGCATGCGGCCAACCTTGTCGTTGCCGTCACGGCGTTTTTCGATTTCGCTGAGGCGATGGCGCAGCGCGCCGACCAGTGCGGTCAGGCGTTGCGGGTTGTCCAGCAGGTCATCGACCAGATAGGGGTTGCGATCGACGACCCAGATGTCGCCAAGAACCTCGAAAAGCATACGGGCAGAGCGGCCTGTTTTCCGCTCTGCCCGTAGCTCTTCCAGTGTCTGCCACATGGGTTCGCCCAATAGGCGAATGATGATCTCTCGATCCGAATACGAGGTGTAGTTATACGGGATTTCCCGTACACGGTGCTGGCTGCTGGCGCTCATTATGTCCCTGATAAATGGCATTTATTTATTCAATGCTGGTCATTCTAGCGCAATTGTTGCGACGCGAAAAACGGGTACAGGCGACAGGGTTATCTGGCGATTGTCGATTGCCGGACAATGGGCAGATCATGGCCGTGAATCGGCCTGAGAGGGTACAAGCTGCCAGTGCCGTGGCACTGGCATGAGGGGAGTGGGGGCCGCGTCAGCGGCTGGCGGCCAGCTGGCAGGCCAGACGCACGGCCTCGAACAGGCTGCCGGGGTCGGCGCGGCCGCTGCCGGCCAGATCCAGCGCGGTGCCGTGATCGACCGAGGTGCGGATGATGGGCAGACCGAGGGTGATATTGATGCCGGCACCGAAACTCGCGTGCTTGAGCACCGGCAGGCCCTGATCGTGATACATCGCCAGAACCGCGTCGGCGGTGGCGAGCTTGTCCGGATTGAACAGCGTATCCGCCGGCAGCGGGCCGATCAGATTCATGCCTTCTGCCCGCAGTGCGACCAAGGTTGGCTCGATCACGTCGATTTCTTCGCGCCCCATATGTCCGCCCTCGCCGGCGTGCGGATTCAGTCCGGCAACCAGAATGCGTGGCGCGGTGATGCCGAACTTGCCCATCAGATCGGCATGCAGGATGCGGATCACGGCGGACAGCGTGTCTGGCGTGATGGCATCCGGCACGGCGCGCAAGGGCAGGTGGGTGGTGGCCAGTGCCACGCGCATGCCGCCGCCGGCCAGCATCATCACCACCAGTGGCGTGCCGGTCTGTTCGGCCAGGTATTCGGTGTGGCCGGAGAAGGCAATGCCGGCATCGTTGATGACGCCCTTGTGTACCGGTGCGGTGACCATGGCGGCGAATTCGCCGCTTTGGCAGCCGGCAATGGCCACGTCCAGCGTCTCGAGTACATATGGCCCGTTGGCCGCATTGAGCACGCCGGCTTCACAGGGCGCGTGCAAGGGCACATGGCGTACTTCGAGTACATCGGGTGCAGGCTTGGCTGCCGGGTAATCGGCCAGCTTGATGGCGAGGCCCAGCTGGCTGGCGCGTTGTGCCAGCAATGTCTTGTCGGCGATGATGACGAGGCGAGCTTGAGCGGTCAGTCCGCCCAGTTGCAAGACAAGGTCGGGGCCGATACCGGCCGGTTCTCCGGCGGTAACGGCAATGAGGGGGCGGGTATCAGTCATGACAGAGGGGCAAGCAAAAGGCCGATGCAAGCATCGGCCCTGTGGGTTTATTTTTCGCTCAGGCGGTCTTCGACAAAGGCGGCGCTGCGCAGCTGCAGCAGCCAGTCATTGTAGTTCTGCTCGATCTTGCGCTGGCGGATCTGCTGGCGCACCGCGAGTTTCTCGCGCTGGCCGGACACATCCTGCTGGCGGGTTTCTTCGAGGCGCATGATGTGCCAGCCGAACGGGCTCTTAACCGGCTGGCTCAGCTCGCCCGGCTTCAGCGTCAGGAAGGTACGCTCGAATTCCGGCACGGTATCGCCCAGACCCAGCCAGCCCAGATCGCCACCGAGGGCGGCCGAGCCGTCTTCGGAGAACTGGCGGGCGACTTCTTCAAACTTGCCGCCGCGCAGCAGGCGATCTTGCACCTGCAGGATGCGGGCGCGCGCTTCGGCATCCGAGGTCGCCTCGTTGGTCTTGATCAGGATGTGACGCACCTTGTACTGCGCCACCATTTGCGGGCCGCTGCTTTCGCGCTTGTCGATCAGCTTGAAGATGAACAGGCTGCCGCTGGCACGCACAATGTCGGTGTTCTGGCCCGGTTTCAGACCTTCCAGCAACTGGATGAAGTCCGGCGGCAGGCTGCTGGCCGGCTTCCAGCCCATATCGCCACCGCTGAGTGCATTGGCGGCTTCGGAGTAGCGGGCGGCAAGAGCAGCAAAGTCCTGGCCGGCTTTCAGCGCATCACGCGCTTCCAGCAGGCGGCTGCGGATCTTTTCGATCTGGGCGGCATCGGCACCTTCCGGTACGTTCAGCTGGATCATCGCCAGACGGTATTCGCCACGGGTGTTGCCGGCGGTGCTTTTCAGTACCTGCTCGACTTCGCTGTCGGTGACGGTGACGCGGGTGGCGATTTCACGTTCTTTCAGGCGGTCCAGCAGCAGGTCGCGTTGCAGTGATTCGCGGAACTGGGTGATCGACAGACCATCGGCCTGCAGGCGAGCACTCAGGCCCTTGAGATCGGTCTTGTTCTGCTGGGCCAGACGCTGCATGGTTTCGTCGATTTCGGCATCGCTGACGCGCAGGCCGTTGCTGCTGGCGTATTGCAGCTGCAGCTGTTCGCTGATCATCTGCTCGAGCACCTGGCGGCTCAGCACGTCTTGCGACGGTACGGCCAGGTTCTGGCGCTTGAGGTTGGCCGCAATTTCGGTCAGACGCTGTTGCAGTTCGCTCTGGGTAATCACGCCCTTGTTGACGACGGCCACGATGCGGTCGACGGTCTGGATGCCGGCGGCACCGGCAGTTTGCAGGGACAGGGCGAGGGTTACGGCGAGAATAAGCTGTTTCATCTTTACCCGTATTTAGTTGGTCTGGCTGTAGCCTGGAATGGACAGCCGCAAGGTGTTGAGCGGATTGTTGCCGACACTGCTGAAATCTTTCAGCTCCAGCTGGATGAAGACGGCGTTCTTGCGCTGGTTGACGTCAGTCACGTAGCGCTGGCCGACCAGGCGCAGGCTCCAGCAGCCATCGTTGTATTCGACCCCGGCCAGTTGCTCGAGGGCTTTCTTGTCGCGCAGCGAATAGTTGTAGCGTGCCACGCCATACCAGCGCGGGGCAAGCGGCCACTGGCCGGCAACATCGATCTGGCGCAAGGTGCCACGCTCTTCGCCGATGCCGAGTTTTTCATCACGGCCATAGCGATAGCCGATGCTGGCGGTCTTGCCGGCCTCCGGGGTGTAGCGCAGCTGGGCGTTGAAGCGCTCGCTGCGGCTATTGGTGACGTTGTACTGATAGGCCGAATCAAAACGCAGCGCGTGATTGAGATCGCCACCAATAGTCATCAGGATGTCGGAGCTGGCTTCGTCACGCTGATTGTTGAGACCATCCAGCGTGGTGTTGTCCTTGTCCAGATAGAAGCGCTGGCCAATGGCAAGACGCAGTCTTTCCATACCTTGCGCGTCGATGTGGCGGCTGGTCAGTGCGGCGGTCAGCTGGTTGGCACTATTGATACGGTCAGAGCCGGAGAAACGGTTTTCGGTGAACAGCTGGGTAAAGTTGAAGTCGTTTTCCGAAGTGTCGAAATTCGGTAGTTGCGACTGATCCTTGGCCGGAATGCGCACATAGTAGAGGCGCGGCTCCAGCGTTTGCTGCATGGCCTGACCGAACAGGGTGCTCTGGCGGTCGAAATACAGGCCGCTATCGAGGCTGAAAACCGGCAGGCTGCGTTGCAGCTGCTGGCCAGCCTGGCCGGCACTGTTGTCGAGGTCATAGCGGGTGTAGTGCCAGCCCAGCTTCGGACGGACAAAGCCCCAGCTGCGTTCGAAACCATAGCTGACGGTCGGATAGACCACCAGGCGGTTACCGGTACGCTTGCTGCTGTGGCCGAAGCGGGTCAGCTCGCTTTCAAGCTGGGTGTCGATCTGGCCGAAAGTCTTGCCCATGCGCAGGTCCAGCTGCGGCACGCGTGCATAAGGTTCGTCGATTTTCTGGGTCTGGGTCTGCAAGGTCTGGTAACGCTGTGCCCGCAAGGTCAGGCTGCCCCAGTCCTGCTGATAGGCAAGCCAGCCTTCACGCAGCAGATTGGTGCCGTCCAGCGCACTGGCACGATCACCCAGATCCTTCAGGTAATTGTCATCCGATACATAGCTGGCATTGACGCCGCCGGACAGGCCCTGGCCCAGATCCTGCCAGTGACGTGCCTTCCACAAAAAGCGGCTGTGGCCGTTTTTGCGATCGTCAGGCAGCTGCTCGGTATAGACCTCGCCATTGAAGTCCGGCTGCAGATAACGCCCTTCCAGCCCCAGCAGCACACCGCGCTGCTGGATATAGCGCGGGCTGATGGTGGCGTCGAGATTCGGTGCGATATTCCAGTAATAAGGAACGGTAGCTTCGAAACCGTCGCTGCCGGTCTTGATGGTCGGGAACAGCAAACCGCTCTTGCGGCCGCCATCCAGCGGGAAGTCCATCCATGGCGAATACAGGATGGGCACGCCCTGGAACTCGAGCCGCGCATTGCGGGCGACACCGATATTGCGGGTGTAATCAAGATCGATGGTGCCGGCTTTCAGATACCAGGCATCATCTCCGGGCGAGCAGGTATTGGCTTTGGCGTCTTCGAGGCGGTATTGCTTGGGGCCGAGAAAGGCCAAGCGCTCGGCACTGCCTTGCAGCTGCTTGTCCTGGTTGCTGAAGCGGAAATCGGGGTTGGCCGCATGACCTACCTTGCTGTCGAGCTGGTAGTCGATCTGGCGGGCGCGGATTTCGCGGCCCGGCTGCTGCAGATGGACTTGCTCGCCGGCGCGAATCTGCTGGCGCTTGATGAAGTAATCAAGCCAGTCGGCCTGCAGGGTGTCCTCACCCTGGCGCAGGGTGACATTACCCTCGGCGCGCAGTGTCTCGTCCATTTGCCCCTGCAGCTGGTCGGCCTCGACCGTTACCGGCTCGGCAGGGGGTGTCTCGGCCTGGGCGACCGGCAGCAGGAACAGCGGCAGCAGCGCCGCGGCCAGCGGGGTGAGGCGAAAGCAGGCTTTCATCAGATGTTGGGGTCCGGACAAAGCGGTTACAATCGCGTCATTGTACCCAATTTGCCGATGTACGCGACTATGCAACGACTCGAAGCCCTCAAAGCGTGGTTGGCCACGCAGTTTCCCGGTCAGGAAGTAAAGCTGGACTTTGCTGCCGCTGATGCCGACTTCCGCCAGTATTTCCGTGTCACGCTGGCCGATGGCAGCACGCGCATCGTGATGGATGCGCCACCCGAGCACAAGGATACCCGCCCGTTTGCCGCGGTACAGGCGCTGTTGGCGCCTGCGGCCAAGGTGCCGGCCATTCATGCGCATGATGCCGAGCAGGGCTTCATGCTGTTGCAGGACATGGGCAAGATCACCTATCTTGCCGCCTTGTTGCATGACGAACGCCCGCTGGTACACAAGCACCTGCTGCTGGAGGCCATCGATACCCTGGTTTCCATCCAGAATCAGTGCGCGAGCGCCAGCCTGCCGGTATTCGATCAGGCCTTCATGCTGCGCGAAGTCAGCCTGCTGCCTGAGTGGTTCTGCAGCAAGGAGCTGGGCAAGCCGCTGAGTTTTGCCCAGCGCAAGCTGTGGGATGCCGGTCTGCAGGCCTTGCTGCCGGCGGTAGATGGCCAGCAAAAGCTGTTCATGCATCGTGACTTCACCGTGCGCAATCTGATGCTGACCGCCGAGCGTCCGGCGCTGCTCGACTTCCAGGACGCGGTTCACGGCCCGCTGGCCTACGACCTTGTCTCGCTGCTGCGCGATGCCTTTATCGACTGGGACGAAGAGTTCGTACTCGATCTGGTGGTGCGTTACTGGGAGAAAGCCCGCGCCGCCGGCCTGCCGGTACCGGCGCAGATCGATGATTTCTACCGCGAATTCGAATGGTGTGGCGTGCAGCGCCACCTGAAGATTGTCGGCCTGTTTGCCCGCCTCGCCCATCGCGACGGCAAGCAGCAATACCTGGCCGAGATTCCGCGTTTCGCGCGCTATCTGAAGAAAACCACACGCCGCTACAAGGAACTGTCGCCGCTGTTCCAGCTTCTGGCCGAGCTGTTTGGCCTTGACGAGAGCGATAACGACGACAGTATCGGCTCGGTGTTCAGCAGCACGCGCCTGTCCTCGGGCGAATAAGCATGCGCGCGATGATACTGGCGGCCGGTCGCGGCGAGCGCATGCGACCGTTGACCGATCACACGCCCAAGCCGCTGCTATCTGCCGGCGGCCAGCCGCTGATTGTCTGGCATCTGCAAAGGTTGGCCGCAGCCGGCGTGCGCGAGGTGGTGATCAATCATGCCTGGCTGGGCGAACAGATCGAAGCCGTGCTCGGTGATGGCAGCCGTTTTGGCGTCAGCATCCGCTATTCACCCGAGACGGCCGCGCTGGAGACTGCCGGCGGCATCTCCACCGCCTTGCCCTTGCTGGGTGAGGCACCGTTTCTGGTGGTGAATGGCGATGTGCTGTGCGACTACGACTTTGCCCGGTTGTTGCCGACGGCGCGGCAATTGTCGGCTGATGGCGTGCAGGCGCATCTGGTATTGACGCCCAAGGCCGGTTATCCGACCGGACGCGATCTGACCCTGCGCACCGATGGCAAGGTTGCCGCCTGCGAGGCTGGCGACGATGCGTATACTTTTTGCGGCATCGCTGCCTATCACCCGGCGTTTTTCGCCGGCTGTGCCGCGGGCGAAGCCAAGCCGCTGTTGCCGCTGTTTCTGGATGGCATGGCGGCCGGCAAGGTCAGCGGCGAGTGCCAGCAGGGTACCTGGCTTGATGTGGGTACACCCGAGCGGCTGGCCGAGGCCGATCGTATCGCCCAAGGTTGGCCGCAGGCATGAAGCGGCGGATCCTGGGCATCGACCCCGGCAGTCGCATCTGCGGCTTCGGGGTGATCGATATTGTCGGCAATCAGCGCCACTACGTCGCCTCAGGTGCGATCCGCACGCCACAGGGCGCGAGTCTGGCCGAGCGTATCAAGGTGCTGATCAGCGGCATTCATCAGGTAATCGACACCTACCAGCCGACCGAGTCGGCGCTGGAGCAGGTGTTTGTCAACGTGAACCCGGCGGCCACGCTGATGTTGGGCCAGGCGCGTGGTGCCTGCATGAGTGCACTGGTGATGAAGGACTTGAGCGTAGCCGAATATACCGCCTTGCAGGTCAAGCAGTCGGTAGTCGGGCAGGGCAAGGCACCGAAAGAACAGGTGCAGTTCATGGTAGTGAGCATGCTGAACCTGTCCGGCATGCCGCAGGCTGACGCAGCCGATGCGCTGGCGGTGGCACTGACGCATGCCAATCACAGCAGCGGGGCGATCGGCAAACTGGGCAAACTCGGGCTGAAGATACGCGGCGGGCGGTTGGTCTGAATACCGTTAATGCCATGAAAAAACCGGGCGAAGTCGCCCGGTTTTTTCATTATTGGTCAGCAGAGACGGCTATAGCTCGACTTGCGCGCCCATTTCCACGACGCGGTTGGTCGGGATCTGGAAGAAATCGGTGGCGCGCATGGCATTGCGGCTCATCCACACGAACAGCTTTTCGCGCCATGGTGCCAGGCCTTCGCGGTCGGTCTGGATCAGCGTCTCGCGCGACAGGAAGAAGGAAGTGTCCATCAGCTCGAAGTGCATGTCGCGCGCTTCGCACAGTTCGAGGATTTCCTGCACATTCGGCGTTTCCTTGAAGCCGTAATAGGCCATCACGCGCCAGAAACTGTCAGACAGCCGCTCGATGCCGATGCGCTCGCTCTCGTCGACATAAGGCACTTCCTCGCTGCGGATGGTCAGCAAGACGATGCGCTCGTGCAGTACCTTGTTGTGCTTGAGGTTATGCAGCAGCGCATGCGGCACGCCATGGGTCGAGTTGGTCAGAAACACGGCCGTGCCCTGTACGCGATCCGGCGAGTAGGTTTCCATATTCTCGATGAAGCCTTCGAGCGGAATCGCCATTTCGTTCAGGCGCTGCATCAGCAGCTTGCGCCCTTGTTTCCAGGTGCTCATCAGCGTGAACGCAATGATACCGATCAGCAGTGGCAGCCAGCCGCCATGCAGGATTTTCACCACGTTGGCCGCAAACAGCGGAATGTCGATGAACAGCAGGAAGGCCAGCAGCGGTGCCACTACCCAGACTGGCCATTTCCAGCTCTTCAGTGCGATGGTGCAAGCGAGGATGGAGGTGATCACCATGGTGCCGGTAACGGAGATACCGTAAGCGCCAGCCAGTGCGCTGGAGCTCTGGAACATCACCACCACGGCAATGACGGCCACCAGCAGGCCCCAGTTGACCAGTGGAATGTAGATCTGGCCGATTTCGCGCTCGGAGGTATGAGTGATTTCCATACGTGGCAGATAGCCCAGCTGTACCGCCTGACGGGTCAGCGAGAACACGCCGGAAATGACTGCCTGCGAGGCGATGACGGTGGCGCATGTGGCCAGTACTACCATCGGCAGCAGCGCCCATTCCGGAGCCAGGTGAAAGAAGGGATTGCTGCGCGCCGACGGATCAGCCAGCAGATTGGCACCCTGGCCGAAGTAATTGAGCATCAGGCCCGGCAGGACATAGGAAAACCACGCCAGACGGATGGGCTTGGCACCGAAGTGGCCCATATCGGCGTACAGCGCCTCGGCGCCGGTCAGCGCCAGAACGACGGAACCCAAGGCCAGAAAGCCGATCAGCTGGTGTTCCAGCATGAAGGCGAGACCCCAGGCCGGGTTGACGGCCTTGAGGACGGTCGGATTGTCGAGAATGCCGCCAATGCCGAGTGCACCGAGCGCACCGAACCACAGCATCATGATCGGGCCGAACAGCTTGCCGATGCTGGCGGTGCCGTGCTTTTGGATCAGGAACAGGCCGGTCAGCACGGTAATGCAGATCGGCATGATGTAGGGCTTGAATGCCGGCGTGATGACTTCGAGACCTTCGACAGCGGACAGTACCGAAATGGCCGGAGTAATCACCACTTCGCCGTAAAAGAAGCCGCCACCCAAGAGGCCAAGTGCCAGCAGTGGCCAAGCCTTGTTGCTGACGCAGCTGCGTACCAGCGCCAGCAAGGTCAGGATGCCGCCTTCGCCGCGGTTGTCGGCACGCAGTACAAAAGCCAAGTATTTGAGCGAGACGACGAGGATCAGACCCCAGACGATCAGGGACAGGATGCCCAGTACATTGGCCTCGGTGACTTCCAGCCCCAGATGCGGGCTGAAACACTCTTTGAGGGTATAAAGCGGGCTGGTGCCGATATCGCCGTAGACCACGCCAAGCGCGGCAAGCGTCAGGCCGGCAAGCGCCTGATTGGGTTGATGGGTTTGCATGATGATTGTCAGCTGACGGAGGCAGGTGTTGGATGCTGCAGTGCAGTATTCTCGGAGTAATGCGCGCAGCTTACTCCGCTGTCAGGTGGCTGCCAAGCAGGCTACGGAATGGAGCCGGTTTTGCTTGGCAGGCATTGCTTCAATCACACAACACCTGCCCTTGCCTGCTCAGGATTTGCCTGTTTCATTGGCCCACAGGAAGGCCGCACCACGCACACCACCGGCATCGCCATGTCTGGCTTTTTCGATACGCGGAACGCGTGCGAACTTCAGCATATAGCGTGGCAGACGGCGCGGTATCTCGGTGTACAGCAGGTCGAAATTCGACAGGCCGCCACCGAGGACGATCACGTCCGGATCAAGAATCGCCAGATAGCTGGCAAAACAGCAGGCCATCAGCTCGAGATAGTTCTCGACATAGCGCACCGTGGCCGGGTGGCCTTCGTCATAGCGGCGGATGATGTCTACCGCGCCGAGGCGATCGCCGCACTGGTAGAGGTAAAGCTGCTCGAAGCCACGGCCGGACAGGTAGTTGTCGATACAGCCACGTTGGCCGCAACCACAGGTAAAGATAGGCAGCGTGTGTTCGCCGAACAGATTCAGCGCATCAACCGGCAGGCGGATGTGGCCCAGTTCGCCGGCAACATGATTCAAGCCGGTGTGGATCTGTCCCTTGAATACCATGCCGGCACCGACGCCGGTGCCGAGTATCAGGCCCAGTACTGAAGAGGCATCCTGATTGGCCGGGTCCATCGCTTCGGACAGGGCAAAGCAGTTGGCATCGTTGTCGATGCGCACGCGGCGTTGCAGGCGATGTTGCAGGTCGTGCTGCATCTGCTGGCCGTTGGCGGCGGGCAGGTTGGCCGCCAGCAATTTGCCGCTGACGCGATCGATGATACCGGGCACGCCGATACCGACCTGGCCGATGATGCCGAACTCCTGGTCGCAACGTTCCACCTGCTCGCAAATGGCGGTCAGCAAGGCTTCGTAATCGTGGCAGGGGGTGGCAAAGCGGGTCTGGCGGACGCGTTGCAGTTTTGCATCGAAAGCGCCGAACTCGATCTTGGTTCCACCAATATCAAAACCGTAAAGCATGGTCATTCAAGGCCGCTGGTACGGTGCCGGGCACCGTCATGATGGGAAAATGGTCAAAAAAGTGCCGTTGCCAGTCGGCAACGGCCAAGCTCCATGACCTCATGGTATGGCCAGCCTCCCTTGCTGGCTAGCCATACCGTACGGATATCGCTATCCGTGGGGCACTACAAACAAATTAGAAGCCGATCCACACGCCAGTCAGGAACTGGTTAACGTCTTTGCCGTGCTTAGGCGACTGCTTCATCAGACGGGCGTACCATTCTGCGCCGCCACCGATGTCACGGCCGTACTGAACAGCAACACGCTGGAAGTCGTTAGCTTCGCCGGTGTTGTTCTGGTTCATGTAGGCAGCCTTGATGTAGCCGGCGTCGCCCATGCCGTAAGTCAGGCCCAGCGAGTACTCGCTACCTTTGTTGTTGGTCGCGCCGCCGGCAGTCTGCTTGTAGGACTGGATGGCACCACGCAGGGTCAGCGCGTCGCTGACGGAGATGTTTGCAGCGATGAACTGCTGGGTGTTTTCAACCTGGGCGGCACCCACGGCAACCTTAGGCTTGCTGCCCAGAGCGGCAACAGTCACGGTGCCCTTGCCTACATTGATGTTGGCAGCCAGGTCATACACGCTGTCCTTGTTGTGCTTGCTGTTGTCCCAACCGTGCTGGGCAGTGAAGTTTACCGCACCGAAGTTAGGCGACTGGTAGTTCAGGGTGTTCGGCAGGTAGACCTTGCCGGTTACCTTGCCGGTACCCGCTTCCGCCACGCCCCAGAAACCAACCTGACCATACGGCCAGTCCAGAGTCAGGTAGGAGTTCAGGAAGGTACGGCCGGCTTTAACGGTACCGAAGTCGCCGGACAGGGATACGTAAGCTTCACGGCTGCCGAAGCCAACCTTGTTGGTGTCGGTTTCGCCGCCAGTGATTTTCTGGGAGATACGGCCACCCAGGGTCATGCCGCCCTTGATTTTCTTGGCTGCATCGATGTTCAGCAGCAGGGCGCGGTCCAGAGTGCTCTCGGTGGTGTCACCGTTGTCGGTGATGATGTAGTTGGCTTCGGCGGAACCGCTCAGGGTGAAGACATCAGTCCAGTCTGCAGCGAATGCCGGGGTGGCAACCAGGGAAGCAACGATCAGGGCCAGTGGTTTGAGTTGCATTGTCAAATCTCCGTGTTTGTGCGTAGTGTTGCTCTATGCGAATGTCATTTGAATGGGGCGTGACTTCGCATTTCTCCTTCAGAGCTGTGGTTTTCGCCCGTGAAAAATCAGTGCTGCTGGCGTCTCAAAGCTTGTCCTTGAGCGTCAAACAGATGGCAGAAACGGTTGTCGAGTTTCACGCGCTGTACCGAGCCGCTCTTTGGCGAGCTGGTCTGGCTTGGCAGCTTGATGGCCAGCGCTTCTTCGACACCGGCAACCTTGACGTAGGCAATCTGGACATCGCCCAGATGCTCGACCAGATCGACCGTCACTGGCATACCGCTTTCGGCAAAAGTCAGGTGTTCCGGACGGATGCCCAGGGTCAGATCGCCACTGGCGTGGATGCCATTGAGGGTGATGATGTCGCCGGTTGGCAGTTGCAGGCTGGTGGCGCCGTTGTCGTTGGCGGCCTTGACCGGCAGGAAGTTCATTTTCGGGCTGCCGAGGAAGCCGGCGACAAACAGGTTGGCCGGCTGGTCGTACAGCTCCAGCGGAGTGCCGACCTGCTCGATGCGGCCGCCGTTGAATACGGCAATACGATCGCCCATGGTCATCGCCTCAACCTGATCGTGCGTCACGTAGATCATGGTGGTGCCCAGATCCTTGTGCAGGCGCGACAGTTCGATACGCATCTGCACGCGCAGTGCGGCATCGAGGTTGGACAGCGGCTCGTCAAACAGGAATACATCCGGCTTGCGCACGATGGCACGGCCGATGGCTACGCGCTGGCGCTGGCCGCCGGACAGGGCTTTCGGTTTGCGTTCCAGCAGGTGGCTGATCTGCAGGATGTCGGCGGCGCGGCCAACCGCGTCGTTGATTTCCTGCTTGCTCTTGCCGGCCAGCTTGAGGCCGAAGGCCATATTGTCGCGCACGCTCATATGCGGGTAGAGCGCATAGCTCTGGAACACCATCGCCACGCCGCGCTCGGACGGCTGTACATGGTTGGCCACACGGTCGCCAATCCACACTTCGCCATCGGTGATGTCTTCGAGACCGGCAATCATGCGCATCATGGTGGACTTGCCACAGCCGGACGGGCCGACAAACACCATGAATTCGCCATCCTTGATATGCAGGTCAACGCCGTGAATCACGGTCGGGCCATCTTCATATGTCTTCTTGATTTGCTTGAGTTTCAGTTCAGCCATGATGTTGGTCCTTGTGATGGCTTAGGCCAGACGGGCAGGCATGGTGCCTTGCGCTTCCAGCGTGCCCAGCAGCCAGTCGACTACAGCTTGCAGGGCGGCATTGGCAAAACCGTACGTCAACAGGGCGGGTGCGCTGATGTCGGCGGCGGCATACGGGTTCCACAGCGCCAGGTGCAGATCCGGCACCCAGCTTGCAGATTCGCGCACGCCATAGCGTTCGCGAGTGGTTGAGGCCAGCACGGTATACATGCCGTCCTGCGGTAGCGTGTTCCAGTCCAGCTCGCTGCGGGCGACAAAGCGCACGATGTCGAGATCAAAATGCTGGCGCAGGATGGCGATCAGCTTGTCTGCCGGCAGGCCGGCTTCGCTGATGCCGTCAGAGGCGGCTTCTTGCTGCAACACCAGGCGCAAGACGCGATTGGCCGGGCGTTGCGGCTGGCGATAGGCGGTCAGTCCACGGCGCCAGGCCGAGGCAAACAGCGTTTCGTCCTCGAGGCGCTGGGTCGTGTCGTAAGCACGGATCTGGCTCGGATAACGGGCAATCAGCTGGCTGACGCGCACATCGGCCTCGGCCAGACGTTCATGACTCAGCGTGCCTTCCTGCTCGGCCTGCTGCAGAGCCTGCAAGCTGGCGGCGATCTCGGCCGGATGTTGCAAGACCAGCGCGAGGTCGGCACCGGCGGCCAGCGCATGCACACTGGCATTGGCCTGGCCCCAGCGTTCGCGGATGGCCTTCATATTCATGGCATCGCTGATGGCGACGCCTTGCCAGTTCCAGCGCTGACGCAAGAGCTCGCCGAGGATGGCCGGCGACAGGGTGGCCGGCCAGTTGCCATCCAGTTCGGGGAACAGGATGTGGGCGGTCATCAGTGCCGGGCTATCCGGCAGCAGGGCGCGGAACGGGGCGAATTCGTAATCTTCCAGCTCGGCCAGGGTCTTGCGCACTACTGGCAAATCCAGATGCGAGTCGACGTTTGTGTCGCCGTGTCCCGGGAAATGCTTGAGACAGGTGGCAATTTGTTCGTCTTCATGACCACGCACCCAAGCTGCGGCCAACCTTGCGGTTACTTGCGGGTGTTCGCCAAAGCTGCGCTCGGCAATCACCGGGTTTTGCGGGTTGTTGCTCAGGTCCAGCACCGGGCCGAAATTCATGTTGACGCCGATGGAGGCGAGGCCCCGCGCTACGGCGCGGCCAACCTGGTAAGACAGTTGCTCGTCACCGCTGGCGGCAATCGCCATGCCATTCGGTGCTTGCGGCAGGAACAGCGTGCGCATCACCGCGCCGCCTTCCTGATCCATGGCAATCAGTACATCCTTGCCACAGACCGCCTGCAGCTCGCCAACCAGTGCCCGGGTCTGCTCGGCGTCGCGCACATTGCGACGGAACAGGCAGATGGCGCGGATATGGTTGTCACGCAGGAAGTCTTTCTCCGCGTCACTGAGGCTGGTGCCAGCCACATCCACCATCAGGGCGCGGCCAGCGAGTTGCTTGGCGCTCGATGTCATTTCACGGCTCCGTCAAAACCGCGCAGGAAGTAGCGCTGGGTGAACAGGAACACGATCAGGATAGGCAGCACGGTCAGGACGGCACCGGCGGCTACCACGCGAATCTTGAAGCTGAAGGCACCGGACAGATACAGCACGCCAACCGACAGCGGGAACTTGTCCGGGCTGGACATCACGATGGACGGCCAGATGTACTGGTTCCATGCCGATACCAGGGTCAGGATGGTCAAGGCGGCCAGTGCCGGACGTGCCAGCGGCAGCATGATGTTCCAGAAGATCTGCCATTCGGTGGCACCGTCTACGCGAGCCGCGTCGATCAGGTCGTTAGGTACCGCTTCGAAAGCCTGCTTCATCAGGAATACGCCAACTGCGCCGGCAATGCCTGGCAGTACCACGCCGGAGAAGGTGTCACCCATGCCCAGCTTGGACACGGTGATGAAGTTCACCAGGAAGTTCACCTCGGACGGCAGGATCATGGTGGCGAGAATCGCGCCAAACACGATATTGCGGCCCTTGAACTTCATACGGGCCAGCGGATAGGCGGCCATGCTACAGACGATCAGGGTGCCGGCGACGGTGGCCAGCGAGATGATGATGGAGTTCTTGTAGAACGCGATCACATCAATGGTCTTGAACACTTCGATGAAGTTGTCGAGGCCAGGGTTTTCCGGCCACATCCGTGGCGGGTAGGTAAACACGTCACCGGTGGTCGACAGGGCGGTGACCAGCGTCCACCAGAACGGGTAGACGGTAATCACGGCCAACAGGCACAGCACCAGATAGTGCAGCGCGTTCTTGCCCAGTTTGTGGGTGTTGATCTTTTTCATGCTGCGGCTCGCTGGCAGGCTAAGGGTTTGTTCCATGTCATCCTCACTTGCTCTTTGGCTGCAGGTAGCGGAAGTTCAGCCAGGCCAGTGCAATGCAGAACACCGACATCACCAGACTTGCGGCAAGGGCACGACCGAAGTTCAGCGACTTGATACCGAACTCGTAGGCATAGAACAGGGCGGTGTAGGTCGATTGCATCGGGCCACCCTTGGTCATGATCTGGACTTCTTCGAAGGCTTTGACTGCGGCCAACATCGACATCACCGAGCACAGCAGGATGGTCGGCATCAGCAGCGGTACGGTGATCTTCCAGAAACGCTGCCAGGCATTGGCACCGTCGAGAACGGCTGCTTCGTAAACGTCTTGCGGAATGCTTTGCAGGCCGGCGAGGAACAGCACCATATACCAGCCCAGACCGCGCCAGACGGTGACGAACATCACCGAGAACAGCGCAATACGGTCGTCAGACAGCCAGCCGATCGGCTCGTTGATCATGTGCATCCAGCGCAAAATGGCATTGAGTGCGCCATCGTCGGTGTACATGAAGTTCCAGATCACGCCGATTACCGAGACGGTAGTCACCACCGGCAGGTAGTAGGCGGCGCGGAAAAACTTGATACCAGGCAGGGAGTTGTTCACCAGCACGGCCAGCAGGATGGCCAGCACCATGATGACGGGAACAACCAGCAGATACAGTGCGGAGTTCTTCAGCGCACTGATGAACAACTCGTCCGCAAACAGTTCGCGGAAGTTATCCAGACCGACCCACACCGGGGCGTCGATCAGATTGTATTGGGTGAATGCCAGGTAAGAACCGAAGCCTACCGGCCAGAAAGAAAACACGATCAGCAACAACAGCGCCGGCGTCAGGAACAGCCAGGCCTGCAGGGTGTTTTTCTTGGAAGTTGCACTCATTTCACTACACTCGGTTTGCCGTTGGCCCAGCCCGAAACGCCGGGCAAAGGGCGGCCCGCCGACCGGCGCATGGCGCCGGTCAGTGGTCATCAGACAACGGTCACGCCCACAGCGACATGACCGTTACCGCTTTGCTTACAGCTTGCTGTTCCAGAAGGCTGCGGCTTCGTCCAGGGCTGCTTTCGCATCCTTGCGACCGGTCACGGCCTGCTCTACGGCAGCGGCCAGACGGTTGGACAGAACCTCAGGATCTTTCACGCCGGACAGGAAGATGGTGCGAGTGCTGTCGAGGCTGTCGGCAGCCACGGCTACCGCTTTCTCAACTGCACCACCCGGAGCGGCTACAGTCTGGAAGTGCGGATCCTTGGCAGCTTTGGCAGCGGTCGGCAGGGTGCCGGCCAGCTTGGAGAATGCCAACTGGTTGGCATCGTTGGTCAGGAAGGTGGCGAACTTGCCCACCTCAGGCAGCAGGGCCTTGTCGACGTTCTTCGCTACCGCGAAGTTGAACATCCAGCCGCCGGAAGCGATGCCGGTCGGGCCTACTGGCGCGGCAGCAACTTCGGTCAGCTTGTACAGCAGTGGCGCTTCGTCGCGGATACGGGTCAGCGAGGTAGGGGTGGAAACCAGCATGGCCATCTTGCCGGAGTTGTAAGCCTGCATCTGCACCTGGAAGTTATCCTGGGCGAACAGGTTGTCCTTCAGCAGCGCGCCGGACTTGTAGGCTTCGGCCAGCTTTTTGACCATGGCAACGTGAGCCGGGCTGTTGAAGGCTGCCTTGCCGCCTTTGACAACGTCCAGACCGTTCTGGATGAAGAAGCCTTCAATCTTGGTCGGGCCCAGAGTCGGGGCAAAACCGGCTACGCCAGTCTTGGCCTTGATGGCCTTGGAGAAGCTCAGCTGTTCGTCAAAAGTCTTCGGTGCGGCTTTCAGGCCGGCACGGGCGAACAGGTCTTTGTTGTAGGCAATGACGTTGGCGCCATTGTAGTGAGGGAAGGCGTAGGTCTTGCCCTCGAAAGTCACGTCAGCCAGCGCGCCCTTGGCGTACTGGGACTTGCTGATGATGCCGTCGATCGGCTGGATGATGCCATCCTGCTTGTAGTCGTAAGCCCAAGGCACGTTCAGGTTAACCAGCGCTGGCGGCTTGCCGGCACCAACGGCAGCGGTGAACTTGGACTGGATAACGTCCCACGGGTAGTCGGTCCACTTCACCTGTACGTTCGGGTTCTGGGCATTGTATTTGCCAACCAGATCCTTGAAGTAGTTGTCGAACTTAGGCGACAGGCTCATGGTCCAGACTTCGATAACCGGCTTGTCATTGGCAAAGGCGCCACAAGAAACGGTCAGGCCGGCGGCCAGCAACATAGCGCGGGAGATGGTTTTCAGTTTCATCCTCAAGCTCACATTCATTGGTTGTGTTGTGATCGGGTGCCGCAGCAGTCGCTTAACGCTGTTGCCGGCGTCGCCTCGACGCCGGAAGGCGCGGGACGGTTCTCTGGTGCGCTGCCGGTCTGTCTCTTGAAACGGACTGACTCAGGCAGTGGAGGCCAATCTAATACCAGCGCGATACCAGTGCAATACCAATGATGAGCCTATCGAAACAGTTACGCTCGCAAGTGTCACAATGACGCAACAAACTTTAACGCTATATTCAAGCATTAAGTGCTATGTCATTTATTGATATTGGCAGTAATGCGAAGGAGCTAAATAAGACCACTGGTCTTTAACTTGTAAGACCAGTGGCTTATCGACTTCGCGGTTTGGCATAAGTTCTTCAGGGGCTGCCGGATATGCCTTCGTCTTCCAGCCAGTGGCAGAAAGCGGCACAAAGCGGATCTTCGGCCAGTGCCAGCGGCACCACCCAGGAATAACCGCGTGAAGGCACCAATGGGCCGGCAAAAGGGGTCACCAGCTTGCCGCTGGCAATCAGCGCATCGATGGCGGGTTGGCCGCTGAGTGCCACGCCCAGGCCGTCGACTGCGGCCTGTAGGCAGAGGTAGTAGTGATCGAAACGCTGGTTGGCCGCGGGCTGCAACGCCGGATGACCGGCGGCGGCCAGCCAGCGCGTCCAGGCGACCGGCCGCGATTCGGCATGTAACAGGGTATGTCTGGCCAGATCTTCGATACTTTGCAGTGGCTGGCGTGCCAGCAGGGCGGGGCTGATGACCGGCTGTTCGTACTCGTGCAGGAAGGGGTGGGAGACGAAACCTTCCCAGTGCTCGTCGCCACGACGGATGGCGATGTCGAAGTCGGCATGCTGGTTGTTGATGGCATCGTCCGATGTCGCGAGGCGCAGCTCCACGCCGGGATGCTGTAGCTGGAAGCGCGTCAGCCGTGGCAGCAGCCATTGCATGGTCAGTGTCGGCACCGCATTGATGCGCAGGACGCTGGCTTGCTGGCGGGTCAGCTTTTCGGCAGTGGCCGCGATATTGTCGAAGGCGGTCTGCAGCACCGGCAGATACTGGCGGCCGGCGGCAGTCAGCTGTACCCGCTTGCCAAGGCGGTGAAACAGCGGAATGCCGAGCCAGTCTTCCAGCTGGCGGATCTGGCGGCTGATCGCGCCGTGAGTCACAAACAGCTCATCGGCGGCAGCGGTGAAACTGCCGGCTCGAGCCGCAGCTTCAAAGGCGCGCAGCGCATTCAGCGGAGGAAGTTTTCTGTGCATGCTTGTGAGTTTACTGCACAAGCGTGGTGGAAAAAACTCGGTTGTCAGGCAAAGTGCCTGCGGCCAACATTCAGGTATGGATACCTCGACCACACTCAATCAGCAGCACGCAGCAGCCGCGGCCATCACGCCGACGCTGGGCGAGCTGTTTGGCGGATTTTTCCGCATCGGCGTTACCGGCTTTGGCGGCGTGCTGCCGCTTACCCATCACATGCTGGTGATAGACAAGAAATGGCTGCGCGAGGAGGAGTTCGCCGAAATGCTGGCGCTGGGGCAGATCCTGCCTGGGCCGAATGTGGTGAACCTGTCGGTGGCGGTCGGCCGGCGCTTTCATGGCCCGCGCGGGGCGCTGGCAGCGCTGATCGGCCTGCTGCTGGCACCGTTCTGTATCGCGATGGCGCTGATGCTGTTGTACCGCGAGCATCAGGCCAGCCCGACCTTGCAAGGCCTGTTGTCCGGGCTGGCACCGGCGGCGACCGGGCTGATGTTCGGCATGGGCCTGAGGTTGGCTGCCAAACTCGAGCGAGCCGGCTGGGTGCTGTTTTTTGCGCTGCTGACCTTTGTCTGTGTCGGCATCATGCGCTGGCCCTTGTTGTTAAGCCTGCTGGGTCTGGTGCCGCTGGCGGTGTTCTGGGCCGGCCACCTGATGCGAAAGGGGCGTTGAGATGGTGCCTTTATGGTTGCTGTTTCTGGTATTCGGCCAGTTGTCCTTGTTGGCTGTGGGTGGTGCCAATGCGGTGGTGTACGAGATGTACCGGCTGATTGTCGATCAGTATGGCTGGTTGAGTGGCCGCCAGTTTGCCGATCTGTACGCGATTGCCCAGTCGGCACCGGGGCCGAATGTGCTGGTGGCCAGTCTGATCGGCTGGCAGATCGGCGGCATCCCGGGCGCGGCGGTGAGCCTGGCCGGTATTTGCGGGCCATCGTCGCTGCTGGCCTATCACGTGTCGGGCTGGTGGCAGCGCTGGCGCGAGCGGCCGCTGGTCAAGGCCATGCAGCGCGGCTTTGCGCCACTGTCCATCGGGCTGGTCATGGGCGGGGCGTGGATGCTGGCGACGCTGGCCAATCACCACTGGGCGCAGTGGCTGCTGTGCGGCGTGTGTGCACTGATTTCCTGGCGCTCGAATCTCAACCCGCTGTGGTTGCTGTGTGCCGGGGCGCTGCTGGGTTGGTCCGGGCTGGTCTAACCTGCCTCTTTGGCGGCAAGAGGGTTTGCGGTACAGTGCGGGGCCGGCCATCTGATCGACTTGTCATGAAGGCCGGACAACTTTATCCGAACCTGTCCGCACATGACGCTATTACTCATTGCTGCGCTGGGGGCGGCCTTCACCGCGTGGCTGATTGTTTGCCATCCGGGCTGGCACCAGCGCTTTTCACTTGATCACGATCTGGCCGGCGTGCAGAAATTCCACACGCGGCCAACCCCGCGTATCGGCGGCATTGCGCTGTTGGGCGGCCTGTTGCTGGCGCTGGCTGGTTGGCTGCTGACGGGGGGTGAAGGTCTGCTCGCCTATCTGTGGCTATTGGCCAGTGCCTTGCCGGTGTTTGCTGCCGGTCTTGTCGAGGATGTCACCCGCCGCGTCAGCCCCTTGCAGCGGCTGGTGGTGGCTTTTCTGTCGGCCGCCATCGCTATCTGGCTGTTCGATGCGCGCCTTACCAGCCTGAGCCTGCCGTATCTGGATGATTTGCTGCAGTACTCGCTGTTAGCCGCCAGTGTGATGACCATCTTTGCGGTCGGCGGCGTCTGCCACTCCATCAATATCATTGACGGCTACAACGGCCTGATGCCGGGTGTGGCGCTGATGGTCAGCCTCGCGTTTGCCTGGCTGGGCTGGCAGCTGGGCGATGTCTGGTTCTGGCAGTTGTCGCTGCTGCTGGCCGGCTGCATGGCCGGCTTCCTCTACTGGAACTTTCCCGGCGGGCGGCTGTTTGCCGGTGATGCCGGGGCATATCTGATCGGCTTTTTGCTGGCGCAATTGTCGGTGTTGCTGGTGGTGCGCCATCCGCAAGTGTCGCCGTGGTTTCCTTGCCTGCTATTGCTGTATCCGATTACCGAAACGGTGTTCTCGATGTACCGCAAAAAGCTGCTGCGGCAGATGTCGCCCGGCCAGCCCGATGGCCTGCATCTGCACATGCTGGTGTACAAGCGGCTGGTGCGGCCGCGGGATGGCGACCGTCTGCGCCGCAATAGCGCGACATCGCCATATCTGTGGTTGCTGAATCTGCTGCCGACCGTGCTGGCCATGCTGTGCTGGCAGTCGGACAGCCTGCTGAAGTTGGCCGCCGCCGGCTTCGTGCTGTTTTATCTGGCGTGTTATCGCGCGCTGGTGAAATTCCACATGCCGCGCTGGCTGGTGTGGCGCGGCTAGGCTTGCGGCCAACCTTCCCGCAGTTGGCCGCAAACGGCTACAATCGAGCTTATTTGCCGACAATTCCGAGGACAAGCAATGCGCGCATCGCAGTTTTTCATCTCTACCCAGAAAGAAGCCCCGGCCGACGCCGATATCGTCAGCCAGAAACTGATGCTGCGTGCCGGCTTTATCCGCAAGGTCGCGGCCGGTGTTTACAACTGGATGCCGATGGGTCTGCGCAGCCTGAAAAAGGTCGAGCAGATCGTGCGCGAAGAAATGAACCGCGCCGGCGCGATCGAAATGGTGATGCCTATCGTGCAGCCGGCCGGCCTGTGGCAGGAAACCGGCCGCTTCGACAGCATGGGTGCCGAGCTGCTGCGCTTCAAGGATCGTCACGACCGTGACTTCGTGATCCAGCCGACCTCCGAAGAAGTCATTACCGACATCGCCCGTGCCGAGCTGCGCAGCTACCGCGCGCTGCCGAAAAACCTGTACCAGATCCAGACCAAATTCCGCGACGAGCGTCGTCCGCGTTTCGGCGTGATGCGTGGCCGCGAATTCACCATGAAGGATGCCTACTCCTTCGACCGCAACGAAGAAGCCGCGCTGAAGAGCTACGACAATATGTTCGCCGCCTACTGCCGCATCTTCGACCGTCTGGGCCTGACTTACCGCGCCGTGGCTGCCGATACCGGCGCGATTGGCGGTGACCGTTCGCACGAATTCCAGGTGATTGCCGAAACCGGCGAAGATGCCATCGTTTACTGCCCGACTTCCGACTACGCGGCCAACATCGAGCTGGCCGAGGCGCTGGCTCCAGCTGGCGAGCGCGCAGCCGCTGGCGCGGCGCTGACCAAGGTTCACACCCCGAAAGTGAAAACCATCGCCGAGCTGGTGGATTTCCTGAAGATCGACATCCAGCAGACCGTGAAGGCGGTGGTCGTGGAAGGTGAAGAGGGCGAGGCCGTTCTGTTGCTGGTGCGTGGCGATCACGAGCTGAACGAAGTGAAGGCGCAGAAACTGGCCGGCATCAAGAACCCGCTGACCATGGCCAGCCCGGCGCTGATCAAGGAAGCCTTTGGCGCACAGCCAGGCTCGCTCGGTCCGGTAGGTTTCAAGGGCCGCGTGATTGCCGACCGTACCGTGGCGCTGATGGCCGATTTCGTGATCGGTGCCAACGAGGACGACCAGCACTACACCGGCGCCAATTTCGGCCGCGATTGTGCCGAGCCGGAAGTCGCTGACATCCGCAATGTGGTGGTGGGTGATGCTTCGCCATGCGGCAAGGGCGTGCTCGATATCCAGCGCGGTATCGAGGTGGGCCACGTGTTCTATCTGGGCACCAAGTACTCCAAGGCGATGAATGCCACCTTCCTCGACGAAGACGGCAAGCCGAAGCACTTCGAAATGGGCTGCTACGGTATCGGCGTCAGCCGCATTCTGGGTGCCGCCATCGAGCAGAACTACGACGACAAGGGCATGATCTGGCCGGATGCGATTGCGCCGTTCACCGTGGTGATCTGCCCGGTGGGTTACGATCGCTCCGAAGCGGTAAAAGAAGCTGCCGACAAGCTGTACGGCGAGCTGCAGGCCAAGGGAGTGGACGTGCTGATCGACGACCGTGGCGAGCGTCCGGGTGCGATGTTTGCCGACTGGGAGCTGATCGGTGCGCCGCATCGCGTGACCATCGGTGATCGTGGCCTGAAAGAAGGCAAGGTCGAGTACCAGCATCGCCGCGACAGCGAGTCCACCGCCGTGGCTCCGGACGCGATTTTCGCGCACGTACTGGCCAAACTGGGCTAAACCACAGGATGGGCGGCACGTCTGCCCATCCGGTCAATATTGCCGAGGTCGCCATCCATGAAGCACGTTTTCCTTGCCCTGACACTTGCTCTGCTGGCCATACCGCCGGCGCAGGCCGGTGCGCAGCGCGAGGAAACGCTGGCGGCCAACGTGGCCAGTGCCATGTCGCGCAGCGTGTCGGATGTCAATGCACCGCGGCTGGTGTTTGACGACGAGCGCGAAGGCCCGTTGTGGCTGGCCGAGATGTCGCGCCGCCTGCAAAAGCGCATACCAGACCCGTGGCTGCGCGAGCGCGTGCTGACGGCCATTCAGTACGAGGCGACACGTGCCGGGCTGGACCCGCAGCTGGTACTGGGGCTGATCCAGATCGAGAGCGGTTTCAAGAAGTATGCGATCTCGCCGGTCGGCGCTCGCGGTCTGATGCAGGTGATGCCGTTCTGGACCCGCCACATCGGCACGTCCGAACATAATCTGTTCGACCTCACCACCAATTTGCGTTACGGCTGCACCATTCTGCGCCACTACTTGAATATTGAGCGTGGCAATCTGTTCCGTGCGCTGGGCCGTTACAACGGCAGCCTCGGCCGTGCCGAATACCCGAATCTGGTGGTCGGCGCGTGGAAAAACAGCTGGCAATGGACGCCGCCCGCGCATCTGCAGCAAGCCAGCCGTTAAGCCCGCCCTCGAGTCTCATCCGGCCGCCTCTGCGGCCAACCTTTTATCCGGATACCGCCATGAGCCTGATCCCCGAAATCAAACCGCAGCAGTCGATCGAACTGCTGAAAGAACTGCATATCCTGACCCGTGACGGCAAGATCAACCAGGACACCCGTCGCAAACTGAAGCAGGTTTATCACCTGTACCAGTTCATCGAGCCGCTGATGGCCGACGTGCTGGAGAAAAAAGGCAGCCTGAGTCTGGCTGATCACGGTGCCGGCAAGTCGTATCTGGGTTTCATCCTGTACGACCTGTTCCTGAAAGACAAAGCCGACGCCACCGTCTACGGCGTGGAAACGCGGCAGGATCTGGTGGATAAGTCAGTCGAGTTGGCCGCAAGACTGGGCTTCAAGGGTATGGAATTCCTGAACCTGACCGTCGAGCAGTCGATTACTTCGGACGCGCTGCCGCCACAGGTCGACATCATCACCGCCCTGCATGCCTGCAATACCGCCACCGACGACGCGATCCGCTTCGCACTGGCCAAGGACGCCCAATACATCGTGCTGGTGCCGTGCTGCCAGGCCGAGGTAGCCAGCGTGTTGCGCCAGAAGAAGAACGCGACTTTCGGCCTGACCCCGCTGTCCGAGCTGTGGCGTCATCCTATCCACACCCGCGAGTTCGGCAGCCAGCTGACCAATGTGCTCCGCTGCCTGCAGTTGGAAGCGCGTGGCTATCAGGTGACTGTCACCGAGTTGGTCGGCTGGGAGCACTCGATGAAGAACGAGCTGATCATCGCCAAGAAAATCGGCAAGGGCAAAAAGGCGGCACGCGAGCGGCAGGAAAGTATTCTGCGCGAGCTGAATCTGGAAGAATTGCGCGAGCGTTTTGCCTATTGAGCCTTTGAGCCGGTTTGCCGGTCGGTTTGGCTGATTCGGGGATCATGTCCGGATATGGCCAGCCGCAGGGCAGGGGCGTGATTAAAGTGGGCTTTTATCCCGCAAGGAGCCCATCATGCCGACGACTTTCCAGCAACTGCATCACCAAGCCACGCCACTGATTTTGCCCAATGCCTGGGATGCTGCCTCCGCACTGCTGATGGAGCAGCAGGGTGCCCAAGCAATTGCCACCTCCAGTGCGGCACAGGCGTGGTCACTGGGTTATGTTGATGGCGGCAGCTTGCCACCGGCCGAGCTACTGGCCGCCTGCCAGAGGATGTGCCGGGTGTTGTACCGGCCGTTGACGGTGGATATCGAGCATGGTTACAGCGATGTGCCGGAGGAGGTAGCCGACCTTGTGCAGTCACTGGCGCTGATTGGCGTGGCTGGCATCAATCTGGAAGACGGAAGCGCACCGCCTGCGCTGTTAGCCGCCAAGCTGGCGGCTATCCGTCAGCGATCGGCCTGCCGGCATTTATTTCTGAATGCGCGTACCGATGTGTATCTGGCCGGTATCGCCAGCGGCACCAAGGCCGTGGCCGAGGTTGGCCGCAGGGCCACGCTGTATGGGGAGGCCGGGGCGGATGGCTTGTTTGTACCCGGTGTACAGCTTGCTGACGAAATGCTGGCGATCTCTTCTGCGACTATCTTGCCCTTGAACGTCATGTTGTTGCCCGGTATGGCGAGCATCGCCACCTTGCAGAAGGCGGGCGTGCGCCGGATCAGCAGCGGTCCTGCGCCGTTCCTGCAAGCGTATGCTGCAGTGTCTCGTGGTGTGGCGGGGATGCTGCAGGCGGACTGGAAGGCGTTGCAAGAACCGTCTCTCGACTATCAGCAGCTTAATCAGCTGATGCGGTGCGCGATGACTGACTGAGCGGCGGATGACCCGCGAAGGCACTTGCTTAGTGCTGTCGTGGCGCGAGAAAAAACGCGCTGCGATAGCGCGACAGTTGTTGTTTGAAACTAACTGTTTGACAGATCAGGATTTTTCTGTGAAACTGCAAGCCTTCCTCTTGTCAGTACTTGTCTCAAGTGCTGCTTCCTGGTTCTGATCTCGGCAGTTTTCGTCGTATTTCCCCCAAGAGTTTGCAAGCGATACCATCATGTTGGTGGTGTTCAGGCTTTTTGCCATACTTGTCATCTTGCGGTAATGTTGTTCAGGCAAGGTAGTTGATATCGGGATGCTGCCGGCGTTTGATGCTTTCGCGCCGGCCCGTGATCCACGAGAAGAGCCCCGCTACAGGGCAATAAAAAGTAGCGCATGCAGGCGGTCGGCAATTGCTGGCTGTCATTATTTGATTCCGCCACGAGGGCGGAAGGCGGTGCCCGCGCAGCATCGCCACATCAGGCAAAAAATTGCCGGAAAATGGAAAACAAACAATGAAAATCAATCAACTGAAACAGGGTGACCGTTTTACCCAGCATATCGACAACGAATCCGTGTCTTTCGAGGTGCTGACTGTGCAGCAACTTGGTCGTCGCGTGATGGTGACCTTCCGCTCCATCTTCGGCGTGGAAAGTGCGATGTACCCGGCCGAGGCCCATGTGACTGCGGCCTGAGTTGCCGACAGCTAAAAAAACCCGCCACCTGGCGGGTTTTTTGCATTTGAGGCACGGGGTTTAGCGGCTTTGGCTATGGAAGATACCCCGATAGCCGAATATCTCGCCCAGTAGCGGGTGGTGCAGGCGAAAGTCCATGGCAAAGTGCCGGGTATCGACTGCCGTCTCCACAATGCTGGTATAGCCGAGTAGCCATTGCGGCAGGCCAAGCTGACGTTGGCCGCAGCGCAGGATAAAGCGCTCGCCGCGATAATGCAGCTGATCACCCTGTACGAAGGGGCGCATCTCCAGCCCCAGCCAAGGATTGACGAATTCGATCAGGCTACCTCGGCCACTATCCCGCCACAGACTGTCAAAGCGCCGGATCTTGCCGTCCGGATACTGTATCGTGCGCTGCCAGCGTTGCTGGCCAGCTTGATCGTGCTTGCGTACTTCGGTCGGCAAATCCCGGCCGGTGCAATCCAGCAAGGCCCCCATGCGGCTGAGCAGCCAGAACAGCGGTTTCAGCGCGGCGGGGAAGTGCACATCCAGTTGGCCGCGATCGCAGCTGTCACCGGCGGCATAGTGAGCTTGCAGGGCAGGGGGCAGCTGGTGCCAGTCGTCGCCCAGCAGGGTTTGCATCAGACTTTTCATCACAGAACTCCCGGTAGCGATTTCATTACCATCAACAAGACTATCAGCACCATGGCGCAGAAGGCCGGCACACCCAGCCAGAACCAGTAGCGCGCATAGCGCCAGTAGCGGGCCGGCAGCGCCTCGCCTTGTTGCAGCGCCTGCTCGGCCAGACGCTGCATGCGAATCTGCAGCCACACTACCGGTAGCCAGCACAGCCCGGCCAAGGTATACAGTGCGAGGCTGGCCGCCAGCCACGGACTATCCAGTGGCCAGCCTGCCAGATGGGCGAGGTAGAGGCCGCTTAGCGGCTGAATGATCACGGTCGGCGTGGTAAACAGCCAGTCGGCCAGCACCACGTGCCGGTTGGTGACGGCGATATGGGCAAGATTACCGCTGCGGTCGGCCAGCCATTTGTAGAAGGCGCTGCCAAGACCGGTGCCGAACAGCAGCACCATGCTCAGGATGTGCAGTGATTTGATCAGGCTGTAACTCATTTCAGTCTCCTTTTGCGCGGCCATCATGGCTATGCAGTAGCCAGGCTTGTGCAGCGATGGGCGGCCGCCCCAGCAGCTGGCGGGTCGGCTCGGGGTTGGCCGCAACACTGGCCAGCAACATGCGCAGATTGTCGGCTTGCAGCAGCGGGTTGAGATGACGGGCTACTGTTAGCAAGGCAAAAGCCAGTCGTGGCGGAACTTGCAGGGCACAAGTTGGCGGCAGGCCCTGCGCCGCGCGCAAGAAACGCAGCCAATCGGCAAACTGCCAGGCATCCGGTCCGACCAGTTCGATACATTGCTGCTTGGCCTCGCCGGCCAGCATCCGCAGCACGGCCGCGCACAGATCGCTGATGTGCAGCGGCTGCAAGCATTGCTGGCCACCGCTGACGGTAAACAGCCAGGGCAGGCGCGCCAGCCGCATGAACAAGGCCGAGCTGCTGCCGCCCGGGCCATAGAGCAGGCCGGGGCGCAGAATGCTCCAGTCAAGCGGCAAGTCTTGCAGATGGCTGTCGGCCAGCCCCTTGCTGCGATGGTAGGCAGTATCTGCCTGAGGATCGGCTCCCAATGCCGAGATCTGGATGACGCGACGGATGCCGGCACTGACACAGGCGCTGAACAGGGCGCAAGGCGCGTGCTGGTGCACGGTGGTAAAGCGTTGCTGCCCTTGCTCGGCGATGATGCCGGCCGCGTTGATAACCACATCGATGCCTTGCAGCCATGGCAGCCAGTCATCCGGCTGCCGCAGCTGGGCAAGGTCCTGGCCGTGACGGCGCGAGATCAGCGTGAGCTGGTGTCCTGCGGCAATCAGCGTGCTGGCCAGATGGCTGCCGACAAAGCCGCTGGCACCGGTCAGCAGGATGTTCATGCTTGACCCTCCGTCTGCTGGTCAGCGGGTAGCGCGACAAAGCGGCCAAGACGGCGACCGATACGATCCAGCCCCAGCAACAGACCAGCCAGAATCGCCAGCAAGGCGTACGCCACTAGATTGCCGAGGTCGGCCGGGCTGGCAAACAGGCTGATCAGCACCACCAGCAACATGGGGGCTAGCGTCAGCATTATCCGGGTGTAGGCCAGCCAGAAGTTGGCCGCAGCGTCATCAGGACAGAGTTTGCGCAGCAGACCGGATAGCGGCGTGGACAGTATCTGCAGCACGCCAAAGCTGGTCAGCAGGCTGAGTGCGAGGGAAGAGAGGAGGGGAAGAAGGCTTTGCACGATGGGCTCCTTGCCGGTTGGGATGAGCCCAGTCTGGCCGGATGTGCACAGCAAAACCTCCGGATTGATGATGGCGGAGACCGTTTCTGCTTCGGAATGATCATTCCGGAAAGGTTTGCTTCAGTTTTTCTGATTGCCCTGCAGTTTGCGGTACTGGCCTGGCGTGGTGCCGCAGATCTCGCGGAAGGCCTCGTAAAAGGTGGATTGCGAGGTGAAGCCGACACTGAGGCCGACTGACAGCACCGAGGCGGCAGGTTCGGCCAGCAGCATCTGCTGCGCGGCCGTCACTCGCCACTCGCGCAAATAGCGGGCAAAGCTTTTGCCCAGCTGTTGATTCAGCAGCTCGGATAACTGATGGGCACTGAGCCCGAGTTCGGTGGCAAGGCCGGCCAGATCGAGTTCTGCATCCAGATACAGTCGGCGCTCCTGCATCAACGCAGCCAGGCGGGCGAGGGCGGCGGTGCAATCGACATTGCCCAGCGTGCTCTGGCTATAACTGCTGCGGGCGCTCTGGCTGACTTCCTCGCCCAGATGCGGCCGCAGCAACAGCGCCAGCTGCACCAGCAGTAAGGCCAGGCCAATGGCGCAGGCGTACAGGCTGTAGAACAGCTTGCCGGGCAGGCTGGCTTGTAACAGGCCAAGTACGGCAACCATGACCGCTATCAGCACAGCACTACCCAGCAACAGGATTTCCAGCCGGAAATGTTCGCGCGCGTGGCGCAAGGCCAGCAGGCTGCGCGCCAGCCACAGCAGATAGCCACAGCCGATGGCAAAGGCCAGTGCCAGCGCCTGTGCGGTGGGCAGCAGCATGGCGGCCAACAGCGGTGCGGCGTGGGCCAGCTGCGCCGGATGTTGATCGTTGGCCGCATCCTGCAGAATGCCGCGGCTGAACAGATAAAAAGCCGGCGCGACACCAAACAGGGCTAGCCGGTAGACAATGTTGTCCGTCCACGGCTCACCATAGGCCAGCCACGCAAGGTGGCACAGCTGCAGCGTTGCCAGTGCCGTCAGCAGGCCCCAGCCCAGCAAGCGGCTGGCGGGCTGGCCGGCATAGTTGTCGCCACGGAAATGGCCGAAGGCAAGAATCAGCACGGCGATCAGGCTGTGACCGATAAGCAGGATGGCAAGCAGGTCGGTGTGGGCGAGCATGGCAGTCAGACTTGTCATGAGTAGCGGATGGCGCAACATGCCACCGGCTTGGTTTGGCGTCAAATCAGCTGGCACGGCAAGCGTTTTTGCTTAGTGCCGCAACAGCAGGTAAGCTGCCGCCTTCGTTGCCAATCCGGAAGCCTGTCATGGCGCTCAAAGCCACTATCTTCAAAGCCGATCTGAATATTGCCGACATGGATCGCGGCTATTACGCCAGCCATGGCCTGACCATTGCGCGTCACCCGTCCGAAAACGACGAGCGCATGATGTTGCGCATCGCCGCCTTCGCGCTGAACGCCGACGAGCAGCTGTCGTTTACCAAGGGCCTGAGTGCCGACGACGAGCCGGAGCTGTGGCGCAAGAACTTTTCTGACGAGATCGAGCTGTGGATTGATCTGGGCGAGCCGGACGAGAAGCGCCTGCGCAAGGCCTGTGGCCGTGCCGCCAGTGTGCTGTTGTACTGCTACGGCGGTCGTGCCAGCGAAATCTGGTGGCAAGGCATGCAGAGCAAGGCCAGCCGTTTTGATAATCTGACGGTGATCAGCATTGCACCGGCGACCTTGCAGGAGCTGACGCAGATGACCGAGCGCAGCATGCAGCTGCAAGCCACCATCCAGGATGGCCAGCTGTGGCTGAGCAATGGCAACCAAAATGTGCTGGTAGAAGGCGAGTGCTGGCAGCGTGCTACGCGCTAAGCCGTCGCGGCAGCAGTCAAAAAAGTCCACCCTTATGCGGTAGACTTTTTTGTTGCCGCAGCAGATTCATCGAGACTGGCGGGCTGCTGGCTGGCGATCCAGGCACGTTTCTGTGCTGCCGACATGGCCTTGATTGCCAGTTCGGCCGATAGGGCTGTGCCCTTGTCCGGAAACGCGAGCTGCAGCAACAGCTGTTCTGGCGGGAAGCTGCGGGTAAAGCGAGCACCCTTGCCGGCAGCGTGCGCCGCGTAACGGCGGGCGACATCATTGCTGATGCCGGTGTAGAGCCGGCCGCCGCGACATTCGAGAATGTAGACAAACCAGCTCATCGGGCACGCCAAGACAAAATGCCCGGCAAGGCCGGGCATGAGGGGAAAAGGTTGGCCGCAAGGCTTGCGGCCAAGGTGAGGGAGTTACAGCGCACCGTAGGAGTGCAGGCCGGTCAGGAACATGTTCACACCGATAAAGGCGAAGGTGGTGATGAACAGACCGACCACTGCCCACCAGGCCAGCGGCTCGCCGCGCCAGCCTTTTACCAGGCGAATATGCAGCCATGCAGCGTAGTTCAGCCAGACGATCAGCGCCCAGGTCTCTTTCGGGTCCCAGCTCCAGTAACCGCCCCAAGCATCAGCTGCCCACATCGCGCCGAGAATGGTGGCGATGGTGAAGAACAGGAAGCCGACGGCAATCGCACGGTAAGACACCTCTTCCAGCACGTCCGGATTGCTGATGAAGCGTTGCAGCACGCCACGTTTGGCGGCCACCAGCAGCAGCGCGGCCAGACTGTAGCCGAACTTGGCGGCAAAGCCGACGCCGGTCAGGTTGTCAGGATTACTGGCAATCGAAGCGGCATTCAGGTGCATCAGTACGGTGGCGGCGAAGACGACACCGGCGCCGATGGTAAACAGGCGCTTGGTGTTGGCCGGTACGTCTTTGGGCACGGCCAGCAGCCAGGCGATATACAGCATGGCCGACATGGCAAAGGCACCGTAGCCGACGAAGTTTGCCGGTACGTGGATCTTCATCCACCACGATTGCAGTGCCGGAATCAGCGGCTGGATCTCGTGTGCCTGACGGTCGAAGGTGTACCACAGGATGAAGCCGACGGCGGCGCTGATGATCAGCGATACGAAGGCACCGACCTGACGCATCTGGAACTTGGCCTCGTAGAACAGATACATCAGGGCCGTGATCAGGCAGAACAGGATGAACACTTCGTAGAGGTTGGTTACCGGAATGCGGCCAACGTCAGGCGCAATCAGATAGCTCTCGTACCAGCGGGTAAACAGGCCGGTCAGTGCGAAGACACAGGCAGCCCACAGCATGCCGCTGGCGGTCTGGTGGATCACTTCCGAGCGGCGGAACATGGCAACAAAGTAGACCACGGTGGCAAGGAAGAACAGCGTGCACATCCACATGATGGATGACTGGCTGGACAGCAGGAACTTCAGCAGGAAGCTCTCGCCGGCGCGGGCCAGATTGTGGTCGTACATCGCGATGGCCAGCAGCGACAGCGCGCCAGACAGCGGGAAATACCAGCGGAAACTCTTCCAGTACCAGCCTTGCATTACCAGACCGATGGCTGTGCCGGCGAGAATGGCGTCTTCGTAGACATCCATCACCTCGCCATACAGCACAAAGGTGTAGGCGGTGGCGGCGATGATAAGCAGGGCAAACAGCCAGTCGCCGATCGATTGCCGCTTATAGAACGGTTGTTGCAACACCATGTCCATCATGCTTCTCCAGCTGGCTTGCCAAGATGGCCCAGCAATGTCTTGAAATCCTTGTCCAGATCGGCGTTGTGGCGATTGCAGGTCATGGCCACACGGGTTTCTTCGCGACGCAGCACCAGCCAGACGCGAATTTCACGGATGTAGAACATCAACATGATGCCGATCACGAGGAAGAGGCTGCCCAGATACACCACGTTCTTGCCTGGCGAGCGTGTCATCTGCAGGCCGGAAGCCTGGACGACATCAAAGCCGTTGAGTTCGAGGTAAACCGGTGCCGGGTAATCCTTCAGCGCGCTGATGGCCACCAGGCTATCCAGCAGGAAGCGGTAATGCTTGCCATCCTGCTGCCATGCCGGCAGGCCGGCCTTGGCCTGGGCGACGTTCATCACGTCGATGACGGCGCCTTGCAGAATCTTCACATAAGTCTGGGCGATGTCCTGGCGTTTGTCTGCCGGTACCGAGCCATCAAGGAACTGCTCGAGACCGACAAAGCCGCCGGCGGCAAAGCGCGTCAGCACCCAGCCTACGCTGTCGGAGAACTGCTTGGCCATTTGCGGGCTGATAGCCTGGCCTTGCAGTGCCTTGGCGGTGGTCGCCGCGCGGATTTCGTCGTACAGCGCCGGGTTGTTGAAGGCGCGGTACAGGCGCATGAAGCTGTCGAGCTTCATGTCATCATCCAGCGGAATACGCAGGTACTGGAACGGCTTGCTGACCTCGGTGCGGGTGCCGGCAATCTGGTAGAGGATGCCGTCCTGCTCGATCGGTGCCATATAGTGATGGAACTCGCGCGCCTGGCCCTGGTTGTCACGCAGCTTGAAGGTGATGGACGGGCCAACGTTCTTCAGGTGCTTGTTTTCCTGTTTGACCGAGCGCGCATCCTTCATCTGCTGTTCGAACGACTTGACGGCATTGGCTTCCTGGCCGGTGCTCTCGACGTTGAACGGACGCAGTTCGCCAAATTCCAGCTGGTAGTCCTTGCCGTTGACCTTCAGCGGCTGGGCATTCATCGACAGGCCCTTGATCTCGACTGCCTCGCCTTGTGGGGTAGCCAGCGGCCAGGCCTTCAGCGTCATGGGCGAGCCGCCATCACCGAAGCTTGCCTGGTAAATAGCCACGCCATTCACATGTAGCGGGTGATTGACCTTGATGGTGTGTTCGCTTTCCTTGCCGGTGGCCTTGTCGGTGATGATCAGGTCGCTGGCGAACAGCTTGGGCATGCCGTTGCTGTAGTAGTCGACGTGGAATTTCTTCAGCGTGACGATGAAGGGCAGGTCCTGTACCAGATAGCCCTTGCCGCTGTTCATGAAGATCACGTCGGCACTCTTGCCCTCGGGAACCGTTACGTTGCCGCGGAAGGACAAGTTGCCGGTGCCCAGACGACTTTCCGGCGGAATCTGTGATTGTGGCAGGTCGCGGGTTTCCGGCTTGATGGTGCCGGTGAGCTCGCCAATCTTGAGCGGCAGGTTGCCATCCATCAGGCCGCCGATACAGATCACCACAAGGCCGATGTGGGCGAAGAAATAACCGAGCTTGTTGGCACTGCCCTTTTTGGCGGCCAACAGTACCGAGCCATCTTCGCGTTCGCTGCGACGCACGCGCATGCCCAGCTGTTGCAAGAGCTGGGTGGTGGCGGCTTCCTCGCGGGCGGCAGGCAGCAATTCGCTGTGCTGCATGGCGGCCAGCGACTTGTCACTGGCTTTTTCGCGGAAGCTTTTCATCTCGCGGATGAAGTTCGGGCCGTTGCGGACGATGCAAAGCGTGGTCGACAGCACCAGGAAGGTCAGGATGACCAGAAACCAGCTCGAGTGGTAAACATCGTAAAGCCCGAGCTTTTCGAAAACCAGAAACCAGAACTGGCCGAATTCGAAGGCGTAATTGGGGTAGGGCTCATTCTGGCGCAGGACAGTGCCAATGATGGAGGCGATGGCCAGAATGGTCAGCAGACCCACGGCGAAGCGCATCGAGCTGATCAGCTCGTAGGCGCGGTACAGATTGGAAGCTTTGGACTTGTTCGGTTTCATGATTCTGCATGATGCGGCAAAGGGGGGCACGAGAGCCCCCCTTTGGAACACGTTGGCCGCAAAAAGTTGCGCTTAACGCAGGCCGGAGATGTACTCGGATACAGCCTTCATTTCGGCATCGGTCATGCGCATGGCGATATCGTGCATGATGCTGTTCTTGCGGTCGGTGCCAGCCTTGAAGTCCTGCAGCTGTTTCTGCACGTAGGCGGCGTGCTGGCTACCCAGTGCCGGATACTGGTCAGGGAAGCCTTTGCCGGCCGGGCCGTGGCAAGCCATACAGGCCGGAACACGGGTGGTCGGGTTACCAGCCTGGTAAACCTTCTTGCCCAGCGGCAGTTGGGTCTTGTCATTAGCCTGGCGTGGCTTGACCTTCTGCTGGCTGAAATACTCGGCAACATTCTTCATGTCGGCATCAGACAGCGGGGTAGCCATGCCCATCATGATCGGGTTCTTGCGCTCGCCCTTCTTGAAAGCATGCAGCTGGCTTTCCAGATATTTGGCGTGCTGGCCAGCCAGCGTCGGGTTGGCGGAGGCCACGCTGTTGCCGTCGGCACCGTGACAGGCTGCACATACTTGCTCGGCGATCACTTTGCCCTTGGCAACGTCGCCACGGGTCACAGCTGGGGTGGCGGCCATTGCACTGCCAGCCAGGGCAGCGGCGGCGAGCGCCAACAGCATCTTACGTTTCATGGTCACTCCTAGAGGGATTGCGTAAATATCTGTAAAGGTGGCAATTTCAAACCTGCTATTCTATACCATCAGCGTTTGACCTTACTACTATGACGATCTTTCAGAATGCACGGTTTTACACAACTGTGAACCACCTCAAGGATTTGCCGCCTACCATGGCGGAAATCGCTTTCGTTGGCCGCTCCAATGCGGGCAAGTCCAGTGCCATCAATACCCTGTGCAATCGTACCCGATTGGCTTTTGTTTCCAAAACCCCGGGACGTACCCAGCACATCAATTTCTTCGATCTTGGTCAGGAACGTTTTCTGGTCGATCTGCCGGGTTACGGTTATGCCGAAGTACCGGAGGCCGTGCGTGCGCATTGGGTCGAGCTGTTGGGACAGTATCTGCAAACCAGACAGAGCCTGATCGGCTTGCTGTTGATCATGGATTCGCGCCATCCACTCAAGGAACTGGACTGGAAAATGCTCGAATTCTTCCGCAGTACCAGTCGGCCGGTACATATTCTGTTGTCCAAAGCCGACAAATTATCGCGGCAGGAGCAGCAGAAAGTCTTGGCTTCGGTCAAGAAAGCACTGCATGACTATCCCAAAGTGACTATCCAGTTGTTTTCCAGCAGCAAGAAAACCGGCGTCCCCGAGGTCGAGGCGGTGGTGGCAGGCTGGTTGGGTAGTGTTGAAGAAAATATTGCCGAAGACGGAACTTCACTCTGAGGTCCTGTCAAAGCAATCAGGTGACACACCTTCCTGCTTCACCTCCCTGAGCAGGAACCTGCAAAGGTATTGGCCCCGGCATAGCCGGGGTTTTTTCTTGGATCAAACAAAAAAAGCCCTGCGAACTGTTCGCAGGGCTTTTTTGTTGCGGCAGGCAATCAGCGGGTGATGACCGGTGCCACGTCGAGTTGCTCGGCAATAGCCACAGCCTCGCCATCGGCAATGAACGGCCCCATACGGATGCTGTACATACCATTCTCGTTGATGATAGCCAGTTTTTCGTCGTGCAGGCGGCTGGCATCGGCCAGCAGGCGCTTCAGCTCGGCCTCGGCGGCAGCCAGGCGCGAGAAAGTGCCAAGCTGCAGATACAGCGGCTCGCCGGCACCAGCTTGCTGGGCTGGTGGCATGGTGGCGATGCGATCGCTGCCTTCCACCGGGAAGACGCGTTCAACGACTACTTCGGCCGAACCGCGCTGGATAAAACCCAGACGGTGAGCGGCGGCGTAGCTCAGATCCATCAGCCGGCTCTTGTGGAACGGGCCGCGATCATTGATGCGTACGATCACGGATTCACCGTTCGAGACATTGGTTACCCGGGCATAGCTCGGGATAGGCAAGGTCGGGTGCGCAGCCGTCATGGCGAACATATCGTATTTCTCGCCAGAAGACGTCTTGCGTCCGTGGAACTGCTTGCCATACCAGGAGGCCTTGCCGCTCTTGCGATACGGTTTGGCGCTCTTGTCCGGTCTGAAGCTCATGCCCAATGCTGTGTAGGGCAGGTTGGCCGTACGAATCAGCGGTTCGCTTTGCGGTACGGCATCCGGCACCAGGTTGAGATTGACCGGAATGCGGTCAGCCGGGCCGTCGGTTTGAAAATAAGCGCCAGTGTTGGCGGCTTGCTTGGTGTAGCTGACCTTGCTTGCCTGGGTGGCAGTCGCGGGTCGGATGGTGGTACAGGCCATCAGTGCTGCACTGATCAGGGCTAGCCACAGCCATCGGTAAAAAGGTCGCATTAACCTCTCCTTATGCTGTTGCGCCAACAGTGAATTACGTCTCAAATCCCTCCGGCAAAGCCGTGTTGTCGCCAGGCCTCATAAACCAGAATGGCGACCGAGTTCGAAATATTGAGACTGCGTGATTCGGGCCGCATCGGCAGTCTTACCCGCTGGTCAGCCGGCAGGCTGTCCAGGATTTCCTGGGGTAAACCACGTGATTCGGGACCGAACAGCAACACATCACCAGCTTGGAAGGTGATGCGGTCATGCCGCGTGGCACCTTTGGTCGTCGCGGCGAAAATGCGGCGACCGCTAAAGTGAGCCAGGCAGGCTTCCCAGTTCTCGTGAACCACCATGCGGGCGTACTCGTGATAGTCGAGTCCGGCGCGTTTCAGTTTGGCGTCTTCGAGCGGAAAACCCAGCGGTTTGACCAAGTGCAATTCACAGCCGGTGTTGGCACAGAGTCGAATAATATTGCCCGTATTGGGCGGTATTTCCGGCTGGTAGAGAACAACTGTAAACATCGTTGCGGAGCGAATAATCCAGTAAATCAAGAAGTTGGTCAAATCTGGTGCATTTCGGCGCGCGCCAGAACCCAGCCATCGACCCGTTTTGCCCCCGCTTTTTTGAGGGTGGCAGCAAGGCTGTCGAGGGTGGTTCCGGTGGTGGCGACATCATCGATAATGGCCAGTGAAAGCCCGTCGCAGCTGCGTTTTACGCTAAAAGCATCGCGCAGATTGCGCAGGCGCTGCGCCCTGTCCAGCGAGGCCTGCGGCGTGGTGTTGCGTTTGCGCATACACCAGTCTGTGGCGAGCGGGCTGCCGATTGTAGCAGCCATCGTCTGTGCCAGGGCATCCGGCAGATTGAAGCCACGTTCCGACAGTCGTTGCGCAGATGCCGGCACCGCGATGATGAAGTCGTATTTTGGCGTATTTTCGCGACAGATTGCCTGAGCGAACAACCAGGCAAGTGCACCTTGCAGTTGTGCCTGTCGCCCGTACTTGCAGCGTATGATCAGGCCGTCGAGCGGATAGTCATAGCGATAGAGAGCATGCAGGGTGTCAAAAGCCGGCAATCGACGCTGGCAGTGACCGCATGGGGCCTGATCGCTGGCTTGTGCGGCGGCACAGCAGGGGCAATGCGGGCCGGCAAGAGTCGGCAGGGAGGCTTCACATGATGGGCAAACCGCCTGTTTTAGCGGACGTTGGCCGCAAAACAGGCATGACTGTTCAAATAATAAACAGTTGTCAAGCAGTGGCTTTGTCAGGTTTGACAGCATGGCGACCCTCCCGCAAGATGCGTGCTGATTTCATCTTACGCATAATAAGCACCAAATCATCATGACCCAGGCCACCCTGCATTTCCAACGTCCCGCCACGCCGCATGCCGAGCAATCCCTGTGGAGCCAGCAAGAGATCGAGGCGCTTTACGATCTGCCCTTCATGGAGCTGGTGTTCCGCGCAGCCGAAGTGCATCGCCAGCATTTCGACCCGAGCCGCGTGCAGCTGTCGACACTGGTGTCGATCAAGACCGGCGGCTGTCCGGAAGACTGCGGCTATTGTCCGCAGTCGGTGCATCACGACACGCCGGTAGAAAACCAGCCGATGATGACGGTGGATGAGGTGGTCGAGGCGGCGCGTCATGCCAAGGCCAATGGTGCTGGTCGCTTCTGTATGGGTGCCGCCTGGCGCGGTCCCAAGGATGCCGATCTGGAAAAGACGCTGGATATGGTGCAGCAGGTCAAGGCACTGGGTCTGCAGACCTGTGCGACCTTCGGTCTGCTGAAGGATGGTCAGGCCGAAAAGCTGAAAGACGCCGGCCTCGATTACTACAACCATAATCTGGATACCGCGCCGGACAAGTACGCCGACATCATACAGACCCGTGAATATGAAGATCGTCTCGACACGCTGGGCAAGGTGCGTGGTGCCGGCCTGTCGGTGTGCTGTGGCGGCATTGTCGGCATGAACGAGACCCGCGAGCAGCGCGCCGGCCTGATCCTGCAGCTGGCCAACCTCGACCCGCAGCCTGAGTCGGTGCCGGTCAACAATCTGGTACGTGTCGGCGGTACGCCGCTGGATGGCGCCGAGCCGCTGGACTGGACCGAGTTCGTGCGTACCATCGCGGTTGCGCGTCTGACCCTGCCCAAGAGCTTCATCCGCCTGTCGGCGGGTCGTCGCGAAATGCCGGAATCCATGCAGGCGCTGTGCTTCCTCGCCGGTGCCAACTCGATTTTCTACGGTGACAAACTGCTGACCACCGGCAATCCGGACGTCGATGCCGATCGCGCACTGATGGCCAAGCTGGGTTTGCAGCCGCTGTAAGTCATTTGCTTTAATCTGCGCGGGCACCGGGTCGACTGACCGGTGCCCGTTTTTGTTTCGCGCACTGATTCCGCACAGAAAGGTTGGCCGCATGCGACCACAACAACTCGAAGCCGCACTGGCCGAACTGCAAGCAGGGCACAGCCTGCGCCAGCGTGTGGTTTTGCAGACACCGCAGGGCCCGCATATCCGCATCGATGGGCGCGACTACCTGGCGTTTGCCAGTAATGACTATCTGGGCCTGGCCAATCATCCGGCGCTGCGCGAGGCCATGCAGCAGGCGATCAGCGACTGGGGTGTGGGTGCCGGTGCTTCGGCGCTGGTGGCCGGGCATTTTGCGATCCAGCAGCAGGCAGAAGACGCGCTGGCCGAGTTTGTCGGTTGTGAGGCGGCCTTGCTGTTCGGCTCCGGTTTTGCGGCCAACCTTGGCGTGATCTGCAGCCTGATGGGTCGGGGTGACGAGATCTTTGCCGACCGGCTCTGCCATGCCTCGCTGAATGATGGCTGTGTGTTGTCGCGCGCGACGCTGAAACGATTCCGTCACAACGATCTGCTACATCTGGAAAACCTGTTGCAGCAGAGCGAGGCGCGTACCCGCATGATTGTGGTGGATGCCGTTTACAGTATGGATGGTGACGAAGCGCCACTGCCGGCCTTGCTGGCGCTGGCCGAACGCTACGATGCCTGGCTGATGATCGATGATGCCCACGGTTTCGGCATTCTGGGCGAAGGGGCCGGGGTGTTGCAGGAGTTCGCGCTGCGACAGCCGCGGGTGATTTATATGGGTACGCTGGGCAAGGCTGCCGGTGTGGCGGGGGCATTTGTCGCCGGTACACGGCTGTTGATTGACTGGCTGGTGAATCGTGCACGCAGTTACATCTACACCACGGCGCATCCGCCAGCGCAGGCTGCTGCCATTCTGGCGGCGTTACCTATTATAAGGAATGAAAAATGGCGGCGTAATTTGATAGAAAGTCACATTTATCGATTGCGATCTGCCTTAAGTGACTCAGCTTGTAGCTTGATCACTTCACGGACGCCGATACAAGCGATTATTATTGGCGACAACGAGGCCACCGTGCGGGTGGCTGGTGCCCTGAGGGAAGAAGGAATCTGGGTGCCAGCGATCAGGCCTCCTACGGTGCCGGCAGGAACAGCGCGTTTGCGGGTTTCGCTGTCGGCGGCGCATTCCGAGCAGGATATGGACCGGTTGCTTGAAGCTTTGCCCAGGCTGTTGCGTTGAGCAGGCTTGCCGGTTTGCATGCTTGGTATGCCCTATAACGATAAGATCGTGCTACTGCCAAGGTAGTGGTGCATAAGGGCTTAGCAATAAATGAATAGCACGGCCGAGATTCTGTTCTCGCCGGAAGAGGCAGCCGAGGCGGCACTGGAATTCTTGTACCGCTGGCAGCGACCTTCTTGCGCGACAGTTTGGGGTAAGTTGGGGGAAAGCTGGGTTTGTCTGGCAAAACGCGGGGATAGTGATTCGCTGCCAGAGCCCGCAGGTGACGCCGGGCTCTTTTGTCATGACGTTGGGGTATCTCGCCAACCGCTTGGTGCCAGCAGCCGCCCGTTGGGCTGGATAGTCTGGCGTGGTGGCCAGGCAGACGAGCAGACTTCCCGACTGGCCATGCTGCTGTCGGGTCACCTGATCAGCGCGATGTTGCGTAATGACCTGACCGCCGCACGACTGACCCAGGACACCCTGCTGGAAATCTCGCGCTTCTCCAGCGAGTCTGCCGATGTCACCCAGATCCTGCCGCGCATGCATCGCGCCGTGCGCCGTTTATTGCCCGCCGAAAACTTTTACCTTGCCTTGCTCGATGAAGAGAGCGGCATTATCCGCTTCCCGTATTTCTCCGATCAGATAGAGCCACGCGCCCCGCGTCCGGACGAAGAATTCCCTTTCCGCAGTCGTACCCCGTCGCTGACTTCCTGGCTGTGCCAGCAGCAGGGCTTTACCCTGTTGTCCGGCGGCGATATCGACATGCTGTGCCGCAACCAGAGTATCGTGCTCAACGGCATGATGCCGTCTTGGTGGATGGGCATGCCGCTGTTCAATGCTGCCGGCAAGATTATCGGTGCGGTGGTGGTGCAGAGCTACGATGTGCGCAAGCCGTTTGACCAGGCGGCGCAGAATGCCTTTGTCTACGTGGCTTCGCATATCGCAAATGCGCTGGATCGTGTCCACTTCCGCGCCGAGCTCGAGCGCAAGATCTGGCTGCGTACGGCCGAGCTCGAAGGCATGAATGCCCGTCTGCGTGCCGAGGTTGCCGAGCGCAAGCGCAGCGAGCAGCTGCAGAGCGTGCTGTTCCGTATCGGTGAAATCTCCAATGCCAGCATGTCGATGGAGGCCTTCTTTGTCGGTGTGCACCGTCTGCTGATGGAATTCATGGATGCCAGCAATTGTCTGGTCTGCCTCTACGACATCCAGCGTGACGAGCTGAGCTTTCCATATTGTTCAGACCTGCATCTGGGCAATCTCGCGCCGCGCCGGCCGGGACGCGGCCTGATCGAGCAGGTCTTGCATAGCGGCCGGCCGCTGTTGCTGACCGAAACCGGTGGCCACGCTACCGCCGGCAGCACTGAGGATAACCAGCCGGTCAGCTGGCTGGGTGTGCCGCTTTATAGCGCCAACCAGTTAAGAGGCGTGCTGGCACTGCAAAGTTACGATCCCGGCGTGCGCTATTCCTATCGTGATCAGGAACTGCTGGAATTCGTTGCCAACCATATCGGCAGCGCGCTGGCGCGGGTGCAGGCGCTGGATGATCTGCAGCGTGCCTATGCCGATCTCGAGCAGCGCGTGCTGGAACGTACCAATGAGCTGGATGCGGCCAACGCCCAGCTGCAGCACGACAGCCTGCACGATCCGCTGACCAAGCTGCCGAATCGCAGCTATTTCTCGCGCGTACTCAAGCGCAACTGGGACCAGTTCCAGCTCGAGCCGTCACAGCGCTTTGCCGTGCTGTTTATCGATCTTGACCGCTTCAAGCTGGTGAACGACACCCTCGGCCATCTGGCTGGCGACCGTTTGCTGGCCGAAGCTGGTCAGCGTATCCGCGCTTGTCTCAGCTATGGCGATTTTCTGGCGCGCTTGGGTGGTGACGAGTTTGCCGTGCTGGTTACCGGTGTCGACTCGCTGGATCAGTGTGAAGGTCTGGCCCGCCAGATCGTCGAAGAATTTGACCGCCCGATCATGCTGTCCGGGCGCGAGCTGTTTACCACCGTCAGCGTCGGGGTGGTGCTGGCTGACAAGGAACATTACAACCGCGCCGAAGACCTGCTGCGCGATGCCGATCATGCGATGTACCGCACCAAGCAGCGCGGTCGTCACGGTTATACGCTGTTCAACCATGAACTGCGCCGTGACCAGGCTGACCAGCTGGCGCTGGAAGCCGAGCTGCGTCACGCGCTGGAAAACAATCACGAGCTGATTCCGTACTATCAGGCCATTGTTGATAGTGAAGACGGCCATCTGGTCGGCTTCGAGACGCTGGTGCGCTGGAATCACCCGACACGCGGCCCGATCTCGCCGGGTATTTTCCTGCCGATGGCCGAGGAAAGCGGCCTGATCCTGAAACTCGACCGCTACATGATCGAGCGCGCTTGCGCCCAGCTGGAACAATGGTATGCCAGCGGCCGCATCGACCATGCGGTATGTCTGCACATCAATCTGTCGTCGGCGCACTTCCATGATCCGGCGCTGGTGGGCTGGCTGCAGGGCCTGATGCGCAAGCATCACCTGCCGGTCGGCACCTTGCATCTGGAGATCACCGAAAGCGCGCTGATCGAGGTGCCGGATGTGGCAATCGAGATCATGCGCGAGCTGAAAGACAACGGTATCTGTCTGGCGCTGGATGACTTCGGCACCGGCTATTCGGCGCTGTCCTATCTGCATCGCTATCATTTTGACGTGCTGAAGATCGACCAGGCCTTTGTGCGCGAGATTCATTGCCACGAAGAGTCGTCGGCGATCGTGCGGGCGATTCTGGCCTTGGCCGCTGCGCTGGGGCTGGAAGTGGTGGCCGAGGGCGTGGAGACGCTGGATCAGGTCAAGGCCTTGCGCCAGCTCGGTTGTCCGCGCCTGCAGGGTTATTACTTTGCGCGGCCGGCACCGGCGGATCTGCTGGATTGGTCGCGACTGGCCGGTATGCCACAAGAGTTATTGCGCGCGGCGGGCTAGGCGGACTTTTCAGCAACAGCGACTATTGCCAAAATAGCGTTTTGCCTCCATCTGCCCCCGATGAACTTCTATACCGAATCGCGCGGTCGCGGCCCGGATCTGGTCATGTTGCATGGCTGGGGCCTGCACGGCGGCGTGTTTGACCGCCTTGCGGCCAACCTTGCCGACGATTTCTGCGTGCACCTGCCGGATCTGCCCGGCCACGGTGGCAGCGCAGCCATCGCGCAGTTTGATCCGCAGGCGATTGCCGAAGCGCTGGCGCGCCAATTCCCTCTGCCTGTGCATGTATTGGGCTGGTCGCTTGGCGGCCTCGTAGCCCAGCATTGGGCGGCGCTGGCTGACAGCAATGTGAAGAGCCTCGCGCTGGTGGCCAGCAGCCCGCGTTTCGTGCGCGACGACAGTTGGCCGCATGCCCAGCAGCGCCAGGCCATCGAAGGCGTTGCGGCCAACCTCGACAGCCAGTTCGAACTCACGCTCGAGCGTTTTCTCGCCCTGCAGATGATGGGTGCGCCAGCCGCGCGCGACACGCTGAAGGCGCTGAAAGGCCAGCTGTTTGCCCATGGCCGTCCGCAAGGCCTGTTGGCGGGGCTGGATTGCCTGTTGCAGGCCGATGCGCGCGAACTGGCTGCCCGCATTCATTGCCCCGTCGGCCTGTTTTATGGCGCCAAGGATGCGATTACCCCGGCCGCCGCCGGCCGCTGGCTGGATGCGCAACTGGCCGACAGCCATTATTACGATTTCCCCCAGGCCTCGCATGCCCCGTTTCTGTCGCATGAGGCAGAATTCATCGCGACCCTGCGACAACACCTGGAACAACACGCATGAGTGAAGCGTTTTACACCGACAAGGCCAGCGTCCGCGCTTCCTTTGAAAAAGCCGCGCACAGCTATGACGCCGCCGCCGTGCTGCAGCGCGAAGTCTGCGACCGCATGGCCGAGCGTCTCGATTACATCAAGCACGAACCGGCCGTAGTGCTGGATGCCGGCAGCGGCACCGGCTACGGCGCGGCCGCCCTGCGTCGCCGCTATCCCGAAGCACGCGTGCTGGAGCTGGATCTGGCGCAGGCCATGTTGCAAACCTCGCGCGAAAAGCAGCGCGAAGGGCAGGGCATGCTCAGCCGGCTGTTCCGCCGTCAGGAACCGTGGCAGGTCTGTGCCGACATCGAGCGTCTGCCGCTGGCCGACAATAGTGTCGACATGATCTGGTCCAGCCTGACCATCCAGTGGATCAACGAGCCGGATGGCGTGTTTGCCGAGTTCCAGCGCGTGCTGAAACCAGGCGGCATGCTGATGTTCTCGAGCCTCGGCCCCGACACCCTGCACGAATTGCGCAGTGCCTTCAGCCACGCTGACGGCGGCAGCCATGTCAATCACTTCATCGACATGCACGATCTGGGCGATGCGCTGCTGAAGGGCGGCTTTGCCGAGCCGGTGATGGATATGGAAAAGATCGTGATGACTTACGGCGAGGCCAAGGGCGTGATGCAGGATCTGAAAGGCATCGGCGCGCACAATGTCACCGCCGGTCGCCAGCGCGGCCTGATGGGCAAGCATGCCTGGCAGCGCGTCTGTGCCGCCTACGAAGCCTTCCGTCGTGACGGCCAGCTGCCAGCGACTTACGAGGTGGTGTACGGCCATGCGTGGAAGTCGGAAAAATCGCGCAAGAACAATACCTTGCCCGACGGCCGCCAGATCATCGAATTCAGCCGCACACCCCCAAAACGTTGAGGTATGGCATGACTGTCCTGTTTTCCCGTCTCGGCATGTTGGCCGCAGCCGCGCTGCTGGCCGCCTGCGCCACGCCGGCGCCACCTCCTCCGGTAGTGGTCAAGCCTTTGCCCAAGCCTAAAGTGGCACTGGCCCTTGGTGGCGGCGCGGCCAAGGGCTTTGCCCATGTCGGCGTGATTCGCGTGCTGGAGGCCAACGGCATCAAGGCCGAGATTGTCAGCGGCACCAGCGCCGGTGCGGTGGTCGGCGCGATTTACGCCAGCGGCCTCGATGGCGAGGCGCTGCGTTATCGCGCCATGCGCATCGATGAAAGCGAGCTGCGCGACTTTACGCTGTCGACGACCGGCTTTCTGAAGGGCGAAAAGCTGGCGGCGCTGGTCAATCGTCAGGTCGATGGCAAGCGTATCGAACAGCTGTCGCGCCGCTTTGCTGCGGTGGCGACCGATCTGGATAGCGGGGCACGCATTGTGTTCCGCAGTGGCGACACCGGCACCGCCGTGCGCGCCTCGGCGGCGATTCCGAATGTGTTCCAGCCGGTCGTCATCAAAGGCCGCCGTTATGTCGATGGCGGGCTGGTCAGCCCGGTGCCGGTGAAGGCTGCGCGTGAAATGGGCGCGGACGTGGTGATTGCAGTCGATATCTCGGCCAAACCGGTCGGCAAGGCGGGCAGTGATTTTCTCGGTCTGCTCGATCGCAGCCTCAACATCATGAATCAGGCGGCACTGGCGGCCGAACTGAAAGAGGCTGACGTCGTCTTGCGTCCGGCGGTGTTGCATATCGGCTCGGCCGATTTTGACGAGCGCGCCAGCGCGATGGCCGAGGGCGAGAAGATCGCGCGCAGCATGCTGCCGCAGATTCGCGCCGCGATGGATAACTGGAGCAAGAAACAGCGTGCTTAAGCAGTTAAAACCGTGGTTGGCCGCAATGAGTACCGTGCTGCTGGCCGCCTGCAGCAGCCTGCCGGGCAAGAGCGAGCCGCCTGTGCCGGCAGCGCCGGATAACAAGGCCGTCACCAGCGCACCGGTTGCCAGCACACCGCCCGTGCCCGTGCCGCCGCTGACGCCTCCCGTAGCCAAACCGCCGCAGCCGCTGACGCCGCCCAAGCCGAAAGTCCTCGCCCAGCCGCGCATCGCGCTGGCGCTGGGTGGTGGTGCGGCCAAGGGCTTTGCCCATGTTGGCGTGATCCGCGTGCTCGAGGCCAACGGCATCCGCCCCGACATCATCACCGGCACCAGTGCCGGCGCGGTGGTCGGTGCGATCTACGCCAGCGGCAAAAATGCCGAGCAGCTGCGCAAGCGGGCGCTGGCGCTGAATCCGGAAGACCTCAAGGACTTTACCCTGTCGGGTAATAGCGTATTCAAGGGTGCCAAGCTGGCGGCCTTCGTCAACCGCGAGGTTGGCCGCAAGAAGCTGGAGCAGCTGCCACGCCGCTTTGGCGCGGTGGCGACCGATTTTGACACCGGTGCGCGCGTCGTTTTCCGCGTGGGTGATACCGGCACCGCGGTGCGCGCCTCGGCGGCAATTCCGAATGTGTTCGAGCCGGTCGTCATCAAGGGCCGCCGCTATGTTGATGGCGGCCTTGTCAGCCCGGTGCCGGCGATTGCCGCGCGTGAAATGGGGGCAGACATCGTGATTGCCGTCGATATCTCTTCGCGTCCGGCCAAGGGCAGCACGCCCGGCATGCTCGGCAATCTCAACCAGAGCATCGCCATCATGACCCAGGCAGCGTTGGCCGCAGAGCTGCGTCAGGCCGATGTGGTGCTGCGCCCGCAAGTGCTGGGGATTGCGGCGGCCGACTTCAGTCAGCGCAGCCGCGCGATGCGCGAGGGCGAGCGGGTGGCGCGCCAGGGCCTGCCGGTGATCCGTCAGGCCATCAGCAACTGGCAGACACGCCAGCCCTGAACAGTCAGCCGCCAATAATGGCCGCTTGTCGCAAGACATGGCGGCCATGTTTTTTGGGCGCGGTCAGATGCTGCTTGGCCAAGCTGGCCGACATTGCCGGTATCCGGCTGCGCTTGGCAGGAAGCTGTCTTTTCGGGCAAGCTGCGTTTTTGTCCCCATTGCCTTTGTCATGTCCGCATACCGCATCCTGCTGGCCGAAGACGAGCCGGCCATTGCCGATACCCTGCTGTTTGCCCTGCGCCGCGAAGGCTGGCAGGTGCAGCATTGCCAGCTTGCCGCCGAAGCCGAAGCCAGCCTGGCCGCAGCCGCGCCGGACTTGCTGATTCTCGATATCGGCCTGCCTGACGATAGCGGTCTGGCTGTGCTTGGCCGTTTGCGCCGTCACAGCGAGTTGCCGGTGATGCTGCTGACCGCGCGTGCCGAGGAAATCGATCGTGTGCTCGGGCTGGAGCTGGGGGCGGATGATTATGTGGTGAAGCCGTTCAGCCCACGCGAGGTGGTTGCTCGTGTCCGGGCGATTCTCAAGCGCAGCCAGCCACGTCTGCCGGCCGCAGAGGCCGCTAACTGGTTTCGCCATGATGCGGCGGCGCTTCGCATCAGCTTTGCCGGCCAGCCGCTGTTGCTGACGCCTTCCGAATACCGCGTGCTGCTGTGTCTCTTGAGCCGGCCCGGCCAGGTATTCAGCCGCAGCCAGTTGCTGGATGCGCTGGGCGAGGCGGCGGAAGACAGCTTCGAGCGCAGCATAGACAGCCATATCAAGAGCCTGCGCGCCAAGCTGCGACTGGTGCGCGAAGATCTGGACCCCATCGTCACCCATCGCGGTTTTGGCTACGCGCTGGAGCAAGGCTGATGCGATTCTCGCTGCGCATTTTTCTTGGCTACTTCCTGCTGGTCGGCTTGTTGGCCGCCTATGTGATCAGCGTGGTGCGCGACGAGATCAAGCCGGCCATGCGCCGCTCGGCCGAGGCGGTACTGCTTGATACCGCCAATCTGCTGGCCGAAATGGTGCAGCCCGACATGCTGGCCGGCCGGCTGGATGATGGCCGCCTCGCCGGCATTCTGCAGCGTTTTGCCGCCAGACAGCCGCAGGCCGAGGTCTGGGGTGTGCGGCAGGATCATACCCAGCTGCGGGTGTATCTGACCGATGCGCGCGGCGTGGTATTGCTGGATTCGGCGGGGCTGGCGGTCGGGCAGGATTACAGCCGGTGGCGCGATGTCTATCTGACGCTGCGTGGCCAGTACGGTGCGCGCAGCACGCTGGCCGATGCGGCCAACCCTTTGTCCAGCGTGATGTATGTGGCGGCGCCGCTGCGCGATGGCGAGCGCATTATCGGTGTGCTGACGGTAAGCCGGCCGAATCTGGCGATGCAGCCGCATATCGAGCGCAGCGAGACGCGCCTGCTGCAGCTGGTCGGCGTGGTGTTGCTGCTGGCGCTGCTGCTGGGCGCGCTGTTTTCCTGGTGGCTCAGTCGTGGCATTACCCGGCTGACGCGCTTTGCCGATGCGGTCAGTGCCGGCAAGGAAAGCCAGGTCGTACCGCGTTTTTTTGCCAACCGGGAGCTGGATGCACTGGCGCAGGCGCTGGGACGCATGCGCAGCGAGCTGGATGGCAAGGCCTATATCGAGCAATACGTGCACGATCTGACGCACGAGCTGAAATCACCGTTGGCCGGCATTCGTGCTTCTGCAGAGCTATTGCAGGACGAGTTGTCGCCGGCCGAGCGGGCGCGCTTTCTGGGTCATGTCGAGAGTGAAACCATGCGTTTGCAGCAGGTAGTCGATCACCTGCTGCAACTGGCTTCGCTGGAAGCGGCCGGTAGCCTGAAGCAGCCGCAACGGCTGTTGCTGGATGATTTGCTGATGTCCCAGCTGCAGGCATTGGCTCCGCAGCTGGGGCAGCGTCAGGTGCTAAGGGCCGATGGTTCGGCAAGTAGCGCGGCAGTGTGGGGTGATGCCTTCCTGCTGGGGCAGGCACTGCGCAATATCCTGCAGAATGCCATCGACTTTAGCGCGGCCGACGGCGAGATCAGCTGGCAGCTGCAGCTGCTTGACGGCGAGCACTGGCAACTGCAAATCCGCAATAACGGCGCGCCGATTCCCGACTTTGCCTTGCCGCGGCTGTTCGAGCGCTTTTATTCGCTGCCGCGGCCGCAGGCAGCGAAAAGCAGTGGCCTGGGCCTCGCGCTGACCCGCACCATCGTGCAGCTGCATGGCGGCGACATCAGCATTGCCAATCAGCCGCCGGGTGTCTGTGTCACGCTGAGGCTGCCGGCCCTCGAGGCGGCGAATCCGCTGGCGCGGGTGTGGCAGCAAGGCTGATCTCCACACAATCTCCACATACTCGCCATTCCGCGCCCACACGGGGCTGTCATGCTGCGGCCAACCTTAACCGTGTGGGAGAACATCATGAAAATGGGTTGGAAAGTGATTACGCTGGCCGGCATGGTCTTGCTGATGTTGTTGACGCTGGGGCTGGTGCGCAGCTTGCTGGACGAGCGCCAGCAGCGGGCTGGTGCCGTCCAGGAAGAAATCGCGCAGTTCAGCGCCGGCGAGCAGCAGCTTGGCGGCCCCTATCTGGTGTTGCCCTACACCGTCAATGTGCAGCGCTGGGAGACGCCTGATGGTGATGCCAAACAGGCCGTCTGGAAAGACAGTACGGAGCAGAAGCAGCTGGTGCTCAGCCCCGCGCAATTGCGGGTGGATGGCAAGCTGGCAGTCGAGCTGCTCAAGCGCGGCCTGTTCGAGGCACCGATCTATCGCAGCCAGTTGCAGCTGGCCGGCAGCTTCCGCGTGCCGGCGCTGGCCGGCTACGAGCAGACTGTCAGCAATGAGCGGGAGAAGCGCAGCACGCGCTGGGGTACGCCGTATCTGGCCTTCAGTCTGAGCGATGTGCGTGGCATCCAGCAGCTGAACGGACAGCTGGGCGGCAAGGCGCTGGCCTTCATGCCGGGCGCACGTCTGGATAGCCAGCGTGGTGCCCATGCCGTGGCGGCGCTGGCTGATCTTGCCGTGTTGCGCACCGAGGGGCAGCAACTGGCCTTCAGCCTGGGTTTGCAGCTGGCGGGTAGCCAGGCCTTGCTGATCGAACCATCGGGCGACAGCACCACCGTCAATCTGGCCGGCAACTGGCCACACCCGAGCTTCGCCGGCAATTTTGCACCGCAAAGTCGCAGCGTGAATGCGCAGGGTTTCCAGGCGCGCTGGCAGACGTCGGAGCTGGCCACCGGTGGTAATGTCTGCCAGCAGGAAAAACCCGGCTGCGTGAAGAATCAGATCGGTCTGCGCCTGCTTGATCCGGTAGACCGTTATGTACTGAACGAACGCACCATGAAGTATGCCGAGCTGTTCGTGTTGCTGATGATGGGCGGGGTGTTTTTGCTGGAAGTGATCAATCGCGTATCGGTGCACCCGGTGCAATACACGCTGGTGATGCTGGGGCTGGCGATGTTCTTCCTGCTGACCTTGTCGCTGTCCGAGCATGTCGGCTTCAATCTGGCCTACTGGCTGGCCGCACTGGCCTCGGTGCTGCTGCAGGGGGCTTATGGCAGCAGTGTGCTGCGCAGCTGGCGCAGCGGCGCGGTACTTGCCGCCATGTTGGCCGCATTGTTCGGTCTGCTGTTCATGATCTTGCAGTCACAGGACATGGCCTTGCTGATGGGAAGTCTCGCCCTGTTTGCCCTGCTGGCGTTGACCATGTATCTGACACGGCATATCGATTGGGGCAGTCTCGGTGCCGCGCCAAAAGTCGCGTCAACAGCCGCCGACAAGGTGGCGGTAGCGCAGGATCAAGCCTGAGCCTGAGCCGCCAGCGGGATGGCTGGCGGCTACTCCAGCGGCAAGGGCAGTTGCAGGGAGGGCGGGCGGCTGTCCATGCGCACGCCGACACCGAGCAACCGCACCGGCCGGTTGCCGCGGGCGAAGGCGGTGTGCAGCAGGCTGCTGAACACGGCGGCGTCGAGTTGCTGGCCGGCGGTTTCGGCGGTGGTCTGGCTGAAGTCGGCAAACTTGATCTTGATATTCAGGCCGCGAAAGGCCGGATTGCCGGCACGCTCCAGCCTTGCGGCCAAGGTTGACAGCAGCAGCGGCAGCTCGGCCTCGCAGCTGGCCAGGTCCGGCAGGTCGCGTACATAGGTTTCTTCGACACTCAGCGATTTGCGCTCGCTGTGGCTTTCCACCTGGCGGTAGTCGATGCCGCGCGACAGCTCGTACAGGTTTTTGCCAAGCTTGCCGTAGCGCTGCAGCAAGTCGGGCAACGGCAGTTGCCGCACATCGGCGCAAGTGTGCAGACCCTGCTGCCGCAGCTTGGCGGCAGTAACTTCGCCGACGCCCCACAATTTTTCCACCGGCAGGCTGGCGACAAAGTCGGCCACCTGTTCCGGGCGGATCAGGAACTGGCCATCGGGCTTGTTCCAGTCGCTGGCAATCTTGGCGAGAAACTTGTTGGGCGCGATGCCGGCCGAGGCGGTAATGCCGACCTCGCTGCGTATCGCATCACGGATGGCGGCCGCCATCAGGCTGGCGCTGCCCTGGCAGTGAGGTTGGCCGCTGACATCGAGATAGGCCTCATCCAGCGACAGCGGTTCGATCAGCTCGGTATAGCGGTGGAAGATGCCCTGCACCTGCTGGCTGGCGGCGCGGTAACGGGAAAAGTCGGGCGGGACGATCAGCAGATCCGGGCATTTGCGTAGCGCCAGCGAGGAGGGCATGGCGCTGCGCACGCCAAAGCGCCGCGCGACATAATTGCAGGTGGCAATCACGCCGCGCTGGCCGGGCTGGCCGCCAACAGCCAGCGGGATGTCGCGCCAGGCGGGCTGGTCGCGCATTTCGACTGCGGCAAAGAAACAGTCGCAGTCGATGTGGATGATCTTGCGCTGAGGGGCGCTCATGCTGTTCAGTCGTCGCTGCGGGTCTGTTCGCTGTGGCCGAGGTGTTTGTCCGGCGCGATATGGTCGCGCACGCGCTGCTTCAGCAGCTTGATATCGGGAAAACCGCCATCACGAACGCGGCACCACAGCAGGGTGTCGCCGGCATGCACCTGGAACACACCGCCGGTGCCGGGTTGCAAGGCGACTTCAGCCAGCTCTTTTTCGAAGGTGGTCAGCAGTTCTTGTGCCATCCAGGCTGCGCGCAGCATCCAGCGACAGCCGGTGCAATAGCGGATGGCGATACGATTTTCGGTAGCGGGATTCATCAGTTCATGACAACAGGCAAAACGTCATGATAAGGCAGGGGAGGCGGGAATTCGAGTGAGGAACGTTGCACCGCCACCCGATCACTTATATCTCTGTATTGTTGTGGCTGCCGTCTTGCGGCTTTATTTGTTTCTCCTCCATCACCCGGTCGGTGTAAACCTGGCGCAATGCGTGGAGGTGGCGGTGCAAACGCAGGGCTAGTCTGCATGAGCTCAGTGCTGCTGCAAAGTTTTACCTGCGCTTGTCCGACAATGCTGCGATGCAATATGTTACATCCATGCAACGATTATTAACAATTGACGTGACGGTGATTGATCAATCATGAATACGGAATGCCGGATTGTCGTTGAGGAATCTGGCCATTTCGCCCGCCGGCAAAGGCTTGCTGAACAGATAGCCCTGGGCGTAGTCGCCACCGTGTTCGGCAAGGAAACGTGCCTGACGGATATTCTCGATGCCCTCGCCGGTGACCGAGGCCCCCAGCGCGTGGCCCATGGCCACAATCATGCGCACCAGATTGCTGCCGCTGGTGTTGTCGGGTACCTGATCGAGGAACTCCTTGTCGATCTTGAGTTTTTCCACCGGGAAGCGGCGCAGATAGCTGAACGAGGCATAACCGGTGCCGAAGTCGTCAATCGCAATGGCAATGCCCATGGCGCGCAGGCGTTCGAGGTTGTGGTCAATCGCCGGCGTGCTGCGCAGTGCCAGCCCTTCGGTTACCTCGAGCTCCAGCGCCGGTGCCGGCAGATGGTGGGTGGCGAGCAGGCTGGTGACCAACTCGGTAAAGCGCGGGTCTTCCAGCTGCAACAGCGACACGTTAACCGAGATGACAAAATTGGCCAGATATTGCAGGCGCCATTGTGCGGCCTGCGAAATCGCCTCACCCAGCACCCATTCGCCCAGCTGATTGATCTGGCCGGTCTCCTCGGCCAGCGGGATGAAGTCGGCCGGCGAAATCAGGCCCAGGTCCGGATGTTGCCAGCGTATCAGCGCCTCGGCCCCGGCCACCTGGCCATTGCTCAGCGCGATATACGGCTGATAGAACAATGTGAGTTCCCTGCGGCCAACGGCCATGCGCAGGTCGTTCTGGATGCGATGGCGACGGCGCCAGTTTTCGTTCATTTCGGGGCGGAAGCGCACCCAATGCCCGGCGGGGTCGTTGCGCGATAGCTGCAGCGCCAGCTCGGCGTTTTCCAGCAGGGCGTCACCATGTTGGCTGTCGTGCGGGTAGATGCTGACACCGGTACTCAGTCGCAGGTAAACCTGCTGGTCATGCAGATTGGCCGGTGCGGCCAACTGTTCACAGATGGCGTCAATGCGCTGCGACAGGCTGGCCTCATCCTCGCCTAGCAAGAGCATGGCAAAGCGATTGTCGGCATACCGTGCAGCCATCTCGCCGTTGCCCAGCAGTTTTTCCAGCCGGTCGGTCATCTGGCGCAGCAGCTGGTCGCCGCCGTCGCGGCCGTACAGCTCGTTGACGTTGGCCAGCCCTTCCAGCGAAATCATCAGGCAGCCGATCGGACGTTGGCCGCGTTCGTGCGGTGTGGCTTCGCGTTGCTGGATCTGCTCGGTCAGCTGCATCTGCAGGCGAGACTTGTTGGGCAGGCCGGTAAAACGGTCGTAGTAGAACTGGCGATACAGCTCGCCCTCGGCCTGCAGATGGGCCGAGGACTCCATCACCATGGCAATGATGTCGGCCGTTGCGCAGATGAACTCGATGTCCTCCTTGATCCACTCCGGCTTGTCCTGCTCGCTCTCTGCACAGAGGATGCCCTGTTGCAGGCCGCCGACATTGATGCCGGCATCCAGCATCGAGCGGATATTGCGCTCGGCCAGATAGCCTTGCAGTGATTTTAGCCTGATGTCTTGCTGGGCCTTGGTGGTGGCGAGAAAACGCTGATCGCGAATCGCGCCAAAGTAGTCGCCATGATCTTTCAGTTCGAGCACGCTGCCGCTGAAACGCTGGCTGTTGCGGGTGTCGACTCCGGTCAGACAGCGCAGGCGATTCTGGTCGGCGCTGAACTGCCAGACGCTGATGCGGCTGGCGTCCAGGGTCTGGCTGACGATGGGCAGGATTTCATCGAGATATTCTTGCAGTGCCTGGGTGCTGCCATAACGGGCGGCCACCAGCTTTTGCAGGGTCTTGCCCTGACGCTCGAGGCACTGGGTGCGCGCCTGGTGTTTTTTCTGCTGCAGGTTGGCCACACGCAGGATCATGCCGCCCAGCAACAGGATGACGGTCAACAGCAGCAGACTCTGCGGCAGCAGGCGATTGAGCATGATGTCGCCGGGGCGGGCGATTTCCCATTCGAGGGTAGCGACCCGTTCGTTCAGATTGTTGTGCACCGGCACATGCCCGATGTGCATGGCCTCGTTGCTGAAGTTCAGGCTCAGGTTATCGAGGCTGATGGCTTGCGAGATTTCTTGCAGGGTGCGGGCGTTCAGCTCGCGGGCGAACAGCAGATAGCGGCTGCGCGCGGTGGCATCCATATCGTTTTCCGGGCTGATGCGCTGGATGGCGATCAGGAAAATAGCTGGTTGCAGCTGTTTGCTCGGGGCGCTGTAGCGGTTGACCCGCAGCAGCATGTTCGGCCCGGTTACCGCATTGCGCGGGTCATAGCGCTCGGCCTGACGCAGCAGGTGCTGCCACTGTTGTTCCTCCAGTGGCAGGGCAAGGCGGGGGCTATCACTGCGCTGGCCGTATTGCAGGGTGTAGAGCGGGCCCTGATCAGCATCGACCAGCATGGCCACGTCAACGTCGAGATTCTGGTAGACCGAGCCGGTCATGTTTTCTGTCAGCCAGGGCATATCCGGTTGCAGCTGGCCGGTACGTTCGTACATTTCATCCCACACTGCGTAGTCATGCAGGGCGCGGCTGAGATTCTTGCGCAGGCGCAGGATTTCCTGTTGCAGCATGCGCGATTGCAGGCGGCTGACCTCCTCGTCGACACGGTTGGCCGCATTGTCGGCCAGCTGCCACAGCCCGCCCAGGCAGACAATCAGCAGGATGGACAGCAAAACGGCCGGGCGTATGCGCGGAATCATGGAATGTGTGTACATGTGGCTGGCGACTTTTCGGGCTGTTTCGCGTGTGTGTCATGAAACAGCCATGTTTCATTCAAATAACGGTCACTTCTGTCTGGCATCTTTGCCCGATGATCCGGCAAGCAGGCCGGCAGTTCTCTCTGGGAGTGTACACAATGAACAATCACAAGATCGGTCTGGCTGCACTGGCGGTATTGCTGGCGCTGCCGGCAACGGCAGCAGAACCCAAGACGCGCGCGTTTGCCACCCTGGATGGCAAGGCACCGCTGATTATTGCCCATCGCGGTGCGTCCGGTTATATGCCGGATCATACCTTGGAGGGCTATGCCAAGGCGATCGAATTGGGCGCGGACTTTATCGAACCGGATCTGGTGATGACCAAGGATGGTGTGCTGATTGCGCGCCACGAGCCGAATCTGAAAGACACCACCGACGTGGCCAAGCGGCCGGAGTTTGCCGACCGCAAGCGCAAGACCAAGGTTGATGGTATCGAGGAAGAAGGCTGGTTTGCCAGTGACTTCACCTTGGCCGAAATCAAGACCCTGCGGGCGATCCAGCCGCGTGGCGATCGCAGCAAGGCCTTTGATGGCAAATTCCTGGTGCCGACTTTTGACGAAGTGCTGGCGCTGCGCGAACAGAAATCACGCGAGCTGGGCCGCGAGATCGGCATTTATCCGGAAACCAAGCATCCGAGCTGGCACCAGCAACTGGGTCTGGCGCTGGAGCAGCCGCTGGTCAATCTGCTGGCCAAGTACAAGCTGAACCGCAAGCAGTCGCCGGTATTCATCCAGTCTTTCGAGGCGGCCAACCTCAAGACCCTGCGCAAGCTGACCGGCAACAAGCTGGTGTATCTGCTGGATGCCAATGATGTGCGCCCGGACGGCAGCATCGATGCCAACACTCCGTACGACCATGTACTGTCAGGCGACAAGCGTACTTACGCCGATATGCTGAGCCCGGCCGGCCTCAAGGAAATCCGCAGCTTTGCCGACGGCATCGGCCCGTGGAAGCCTTACCTGATCAGCTGGCAGGGTGCGCTCGATGGCAAGGGCAAGCTGATGGATCTGAATGGCGACAAGGTGGTGGATCAGCGCGACATGACCATGCTGGAGCCATCCGGCGTGATTCGCGATGCACACAAGCTGGGCTTGCTGGTGCATCCGTATACCTTCCGCAACGAGTCAAAACTGCTGGCGGCCAACTTCATGGATAACCCGGGCGACGAGTATCGCCTGTACTTTGCCGCGGGTGTCGATGGCGTGTTTACCGACTACACCGACACTGCCCGTGCGACGCTGAATACCCTGCGCTGAGCGGCTGATGCCGGCAATGCAAAACGCCACCGCGAGGTGGCGTTTTGTTTTGTGCCGAGGTGTTGCAGTGGCAAGTTGGCCGCAAGCACGGCTCAGTGATGGGCGTGCTGCTTGGCAGCGGCCGGCATGCCGTCTTCAACCTTGACCTCGACTTTCACCTTGCCGGCCTTGGCAAAGTTCAGCTCCAGCGGGAAGCTGTCGCCAGCCTTGGCCTGCTTGCCGACTTCCAGCAGCATGATGTGCAGGCCGCCCGGGGCCAGCTTGACCTCGCTGCCGGCGGGCAGGGCAATACCGCCGGCCACTTCGCGCATGCGCATCACACCCTTGTCGTTGATATGGGTGTGCAGCTCGACACGGGCGGCTTGCGGCGAGCTGACGGCCAGCAGGCGATCGTCGTCCTTGCCCTTGTTGACGATGGTGAGGAAGGTTGCCGCCGTCGGGCTGCTGGCCGGCATGGCACGGCTCCACGGGTGGTCGATCTTCAGATTGCCGGCCTGATAATCATGGGCAAAGGCGGGCAGGGCGAACAGACTGGCGCAAAGCAGGGCGGCAAATCGCATATATTATCTTCCTGGATAGTCTTGAGCTGGCGTGAACATAGCATAAGCGGCCAGCCACTGCCTGCGACATAAGGTCGCAGCAAGATCGTTCAAGCCTTTGGTCAGGCATGCATGCCAGAATGACCGGCTGTCATGGAGAGTGCCGTGTCTTTTGCCCCGCAGGAATATGCGCGTTTTTCGCGCGTCAGTGATATCGCCCCGCTGGAACTGCTGGACGCGTTTTATACGCGTCAGCAGTTTGCGCCGCATTTTCACGAGGAATACGTAGTCAATACCTTGCGGCTGGGCGCGCAGTCTTACCAGTATCGCGGCAGCTCGCATATTGCCGGCATCGGGGCGCTGATCCTGATCAATCCGGGCGAGGTGCATACCGGCAAGTCGGCGCACGAACAAGGCTGGGCTTATCACGGTTTTTATCCTTCGCAGGCCTTCATGCTGCAGTTGGCCGCAGAGCTGCACGGTCGCCCGGTACAACCGTATTTCCGCCAGACCGTGGTGTACGACCCTGAGCTGGCCGCGCGGCTGCAACAGCTGTTTGTCCTGCTGCAACACAGCCGCGATCTGCTGCAGCGCGAAAGCGCACAATATGCGGTGTTTGCCGATGTGCTGCGTCGGCATATGGCGGTGCGCGAAATCCTGCAGGGTGGCGCTGACGATGCTGTCTTGCTGGAGCGGGTGCGGCAGATGCTGGCCGACCGCATTCATGAAAACCTGTCGCTGCGCGAACTGGGCGAGCTGGTCGGCCTGTCACCCTGGCATCTGAACCGGCGCTTTCGCCAGCAATACGGCCTGCCACCTGTGGCCTGGCGCAACCAGCTGCGCATCGCGCGGGCGCGCGGCTTGCTGGCGGCCGGGCAGAGTGCCAGCCAGGTGGCCAGCCAGCTGGGTTTTGCCGATCAGTCACATCTGAGCCGCAGCTTCCGCCAGACAGTCGGCGTGCCGCCAGTGGCGTATCAGCGCGCCTTGCAGCTGCTTTGAGGCGCTAGCGCAAGATTGTTCAAGACTTGCCCGCTGCGCGGATGGACACTGAAGCGCTATGAGTCAGGAGTCCATCATGTCTTTACCTGTTTCCCCCATGCTGACCGGCGCCCGCGATACGGTGCCGATGCTGGTCGGCGCGGCGCCTTTCGGCGTCATTTTCGGCACCCTTGCCATTGCGGCCAACATCCCGGTGTGGGCGGTGCTGGCGATGTCGGTGCTGGTGTTTGCCGGTTCTTCGCAATTTGTCGCGGTCAGCCTGATCGGCGCCGGCGCTGCCCTGCCGGTGATCTGGCTGACCACCTTTGTCGTCAATCTGCGCCACGCGCTGTATAGCGCCACCATGCTGCCCGATGCGCGCCATCTGCCGGCGCGCTGGCGCTGGGCGCTAGCCTTCTGGCTGACCGACGAAACCTTTGCCGTGGTCGAACACCGCCTGCGCCGTCAGGGCATGGGCGAGGATGGCCACTGGTACTGGCTGGGCTCGTCGCTGGCAATGTATCTGAACTGGGTGTTGTGGACCATGGTCGGTGTGGTGCTGGGGCAGAGCGTGCCGGATCTGGCGAGCTATGGTCTGGACTTTGCGATGGTGGCGACTTTTGCCGCGATTGTCGCGCCGCAATTGCGTGAACGGCCGGTATTGCTGGCGGCCATTGTTGCCGGCGTGGTGGCGGTACTGACCCGCGACTGGCCTTACAAACTGGGGCTGATGTTGGCCGCACTGGCTGGCGTGCTGACGGGTGTGGCGGCCGAACGTCGCAGCAGCCCGACAAGCCTGCCGGCAGGAGAGCACAAATGAACAGCCATCTGATACTGGTGATTCTGGGGATGCTGCTGGTCACTTACGGCATTCGCCTGAGCTTTCTGGTATTTGGCCACCGGCTGGCGTTTCCGGCCTGGCTGGAGCGTGCCCTGCGTTATGTGCCGGCGGCGGTGCTCAGTGCGCTGATTGTGCCGATGGCGCTGGCACCGCAAGGGGTGATCGACTGGTCTGCGGCCAACCCTTATCTGCCGGGTACTATCGCCGCAGCGCTGACCGCCTTGCTGTGGCGGCATACCCTGCTGGCGATTGTCAGCGGTTTTGCGGTGTTTGCCTTGTGGCAGTACTGCTTCTGAGTGGTGGTGGCAAACAAAAGCCCGGGCGTAGTCCCGGGCTTTTTGCTGTGTGCATGCGGTGCATCAGCTGCTGCGCGCGTGATGCTTGCCGATACCCATCAGCATGCCGAGGCCAACTGCCAGCGACACGGTGGCGGTACCGCCATAAGACATGAAAGGCAGCGGCACGCCGACCACCGGCAGGATGCCGGCCACCATGCCCATGTTCACGAAAACATAGACGAAGAAAGACAGCGTCAGCGCGCCGCCCAGCATGCGGCCATACAAGGTCGGCGACTGTGCGGTAATCATCAGACAGCGCGCGATGATGGCCAGATACACCGCCAGCAGGGTGAGGTTACCGGCAAGGCCGAACTCTTCGGAGTACACGGCGAAGATGAAGTCGGTGGTGCGCTCGGGAATATAGTCGAGGTGGGTCTGAGTGCCGGACAGCCAGCCCTTGCCCCACAAACCGCCCGAGCCGATGGCAATCATCGACTGGATGATGTGGTAGCCATCACCCAGCGGGTCTTGCATCGGGTCGACCAGGGTCAGCACGCGGCGGCGCTGATAATCGTGCATCAAGGTCCAGATCACCGGCAGACTCGCCAGCAGGGCTACGCCGCCGCCGATGATGATCTTCCACGACAGCCCGGCAAAATACAGGGCAAAAAAGCCGGCGCCCATCACCAGAATCGCGGTGCCAAGGTCAGGCTGCTTCAGTACCAGTACGCCGGGGATGACGATCATGATGCTGGCCACAATGTAATGCCGCCAGTTGAGGGTGCTTTCGTAGCGCTGGAAATACCAGGCTACCATCATCGGCAGCGCGGTTTTCATGATTTCGGAAGGCTGGATACGCACAATGCCGAAGTCCAGCCAGCGTTGCGAGCCATTGACGGTAATGCCGATCAGCTCGACCCCGACCAGCAGTACCACACCACCGGCATAGAGCGGAATGGCCATATTCATTACCAGCTGCGGGCTGAGCTTGGCCATGGCCCACATCACCACACAGCCGATGGCGGTGTAAACCAGCTTGTTGTCTATCTTGACCCAGCTGGCATTGGACGCCGAGTACAGCGCCACCATGCTGATGACGAACAGGATGCCGAGCAGGGCCATCAGCCAGCCATCCAGCGGGTCCATGATGGCCTTGCCAATCCGTTTAGCGAGCGAGCTTTGCATCGGGTTCTGCCTTGCTTTCGGCCGGGAAGGTTTCCAGCTTGCTGCGGATATCTGCCGACAAGGTGCCGGTCAGGTAGTAATCAAACAGGGCGCGGGTGATTGGGGCGGCTGCAGCGGCACCAAAGCCGGCGTTTTCCACAATCACCGCCACGGCGATTTTCGGTTTTTCTACCGGAGCGAAGGCAACAAACCACGAGTGGTCGCGATGCTGCTCGGCCAGGGCGGAGGCATTGTATTTTGCGCCCTGCTTGATCTGCACCACTTGGGCGGTACCGGTCTTGCCTGCCATGCGGTATTTCAGGCCGGCACCCAGACGTGCACCGGTGCCGCCGGGGCGCATGACCGCCTCCATGCTGCTCTTGATGTAGTCAAAGTAGGCAGGTTTGAACGCCAGCTGCTTGTATGGCGAGGCCTCAATCGGGCGAACCTTGCCGCTGCGGGTGTCGGTGATTTCCTGCACCAGATGTGGGTGGAACACCTTGCCGTCACTGGCCAGAATCGCGGTGGCATTGGCCATCTGCAGCGGGGTATAGGTATTGAAACCCTGGCCAATGCCGATACTCACCACGTCGGCGGGCAGCCAGCGGCGGTGTTCGTCGCGATAGCGCGAGCTGGCAAAGCGGCGGGCCTTCCATTCCTTGGACGGCAGTACGCCGGCCGATTCACCATCCAGATCAATGCCGGTGCGGCTGCCGAGACCGAATTCGGCCAGCAGCGGATGGATGCGGTCTATGCCCATATCCCATGCCAGCTTGTAGAAGAAGGTGTCACTGGAGACGGCAATGGCCTTGGACAGATTGGCCATGCCGTTGCCGCGCGGGTTGGAGTCGCGGAACTGGTGGCTGGAGCCGGGCAGCGTGAAGTAGCCGGGGGCCGGGCGGATTTCGTCCATGCTGACGGCTCCGGCCTGCAGTGCCGCCATACCCATGAAGGGCTTGAAGGTGGAGCCTGGCGGATACAGACCGCGAATCGCGCGGTTGATCAGCGGTCGTTGCCAGTCTTCGTTCAGGCTTTGCCAGGTCTGGGTATCAATGCCATCGATAAACAGATTGGGGTCAAAGCTCGGTTTGGAAATCAAGGCCAGCACACCGCCGGTTTGCGGGTCGATCGCCACCAGCGAGCCACGGCGCTGGCCGAACAGCTTGTCGGCAACGTCCTGCAAATGGATATCCAGCGCCAGTTTCAGTGTGTTGCCATGTGTCGGGGCGGTACGACGCAGCGAGCGCACGGCACGGCCGGACGAGTCGGTTTCCATCTCTTCAAAGCCGTTGACGCCATGCAGCTCGTCTTCGTACACCGCCTCCAGGCCGAGTTTGCCGACATGGGTGGCGCCACGATAATTGGCGAGCTTGTCGTCCTTTTCCAGCCTTTCCTTGTCACGCTGGTTGATGCGGCCGATGTAGCCAAGCACATGGCTGGTCAGCTCTTTATACGGATAGTCGCGATACAGCCGTGCCTTGACCTCGACGCCGGGAAAGCGCCAGAGGTTGGCCGCAATGCGGGCGGCTTCGGCATCATCCATTTTCAGGCGCAGTGGTACCGGCTCGAAATCGCGGCTTTCGCTCATGAATTTCTGGAAGCGTTTCAGATCGCGCGGGGTGATGGCAATGATCTGGCCGAGTGCCTTGATGGTGGCATCCAGGTCATCGATCTGGTCGGGCGTGAGCTCCAGCGTGTAAGACGCGTAGTTACGCGCCAGGGCAATGCCGTTTCGGTCGAGGATCAGGCCGCGATTGGGCTGTACCGGTACCAGCGAGATACTGTTGTTTTGTGCCAGCGTGCTGAAGTGGTCGTGCTGCATTACCTGCAGCCAGACGAAGCGGCTGACCAGTACGCCAAACAGCAGCAGGATGAAGCCGAATGCCACCATCAGGCGGAAATTCAGCTGCCGCTCTTCGGCGTGCGGGTCCTTGAGTCTTGGGGCTTGCGGCATGATGTCAACGACGCTCGCGACGGTAAAGCATCAGCATGATCTTGGTCAGTAGCGGCCACAGCAGGGCGCCAACCAGCGGCGGCACAAAATAACCGAGGCCGGGAAAGGTCGAGCCGGTCAGCCAGCGTGCCAGCGCCATCAGCAGCTGTGCGGCCAACATCAGCACCAGCATCACCAGGGTTTGCTGACCAAGGTTGTACATGATCAGCTGGCGCTGGCGCAGCAGCACCAGATAAGCGAGTACCGAATAGGCCAGCGCATGCTGGCCAAACAGGCCGGTGGTAACAATATCGGCCACCAGACCAATGACAAAGGCGAGGCCGATGCCGATACGGCGCGGCTGGTTCAACGACCAGTACAGCACCAGCATCGCAACGAAGTCAGGCAGCCAGCGGTCCGAGCCCAGTGGCAAGGGCAGCAGTTCGAGCATCAGCGCCAGCGCGAAAGTGAAGGTAATCACGCGGCGTTTGACTGGCTTTAACAGCTCTTGGGGGCGTTCGTAGTTCATTCGGTCTTGACGGCATGGCCGGTTTGGCCGGCGTTAGGCTTCACGGGGGCTGTTTCTGCAGGGGCAGCAGGCATGGCCGGCCGTTCCGGCAGCACCACGACGTAGCGGCTGGACTGTACGCCGGCCAGCACCTTGGCGCGCACGCGGGCAAAAGCCGCACCGCTGAGTTTGTCGATCTGCGCCACACGCGCTACCGGCAAGCCAGGCTGGTAGATGCCGTCAACGCCGGAGGTAACCAGTACGTCATCGGCCGTGATGTCGGCCGTAATCGGCAGATAGCGCAACTCGGTGCCGCCACCATAACCATACAAGAGGGCACGCTGGCCGGTGCGCTGGATCATCACCGGCACGATAAAGCGGCGGTTGATCACCAGTGTGACTTCGGCACTGATGGGCTGTACGCGGGTAATCTGGCCAATCAGGCCATTTTCATCGATGACCGCCTGGCCATTGCGCAGGCCCTGATTGCCGCCTTTGTCGATGATGATGCGATGGGAAAATGGGTCGCGCCCGGTATACAGCACTTCGGCGACCGTGCCCTGACGGCCGGTATGGCTTTCGAGATTCAGCAGGGCTTGCAGCTGGGCCAGCTCGCGCTCCAGCGTGCTCATGCGCATCAGCTTGGCCGACTGGATCAGGTCGCGTTCGCGCAGCATCTCGTTTTCCTGCATCAGCGAGCGCTGGGTGGTCAGGTAATCGCTGGCCTGACCGGCCAGATACAGCGGGGCGTTGGCCGCACGCTGCAGCGGATAAAGGACGACGGAGACCGCATCGCGTACCCGCTCCATCAGGTTGAACTGACTGTCACCGATCAGCAATGCCAGCGAGGTGACAACGCAAAGCGCGAGACGAGCCCCGGGGGTCAGGCCCTGGCTGGCAAAACTGGGTGGTGTGGTGAAGTTCATGCTGCATAGGCCACGCCTTGCGGCGTGGCTGGATCACGAGAATCAGGGAACGTTAGTGAAGATGGTGCCAACCTTGTCCATCTTTTCCAGCGACTTGCCGGAGCCGCGCACCACGCAGGTCAGCGGTTCTTCGGCAATGAACACCGGCAGGCCGGTTTCTTCGGCCAGCAGACGGTCGATGTCTTTCAGCAGTGCACCGCCACCAGTCAGTACCATGCCTTTGTCGGCGATGTCGGCACCTAGTTCCGGCGGGGTCTGTTCCAGCGCGATCTTTACGGCAGACACGATCTGGTTCAACGGCTCGGTCAGCGCTTCGAGGATCTCGTTGCTCGACACGGTGAACGCGCGCGGAATGCCCTCGGCCAGATTGCGGCCCTTGACTTCCATCTCGCGCACTTCAGCGCCCGGGAAAGCCGAGCCGATGGTCTTCTTGATTTCTTCGGCGGTCGCCTCGCCAATCAGCATGCCGTAATTGCGGCGGATGTAATTGATGATGGCTTCGTCAAACTTGTCGCCGCCAACGCGTACCGAATTGGAGTACACCACGCCGCCCAGCGAGATCACGCCGACTTCGGTAGTGCCGCCGCCGATATCCACCACCATCGAGCCGGTTGGCTCTTCAACCGGCAGGCCGGCACCGATGGCGGCTGCCATGGTTTCTTCGATCAGCTCGACACGACGTGCACCGGCAGCCAGTGCCGAATCCTTGATCGCACGACGCTCTACCTGGGTCGAGCCGCAAGGCACACAAATCACGATGCGCGGGCTGGCGGTAAAGAAGCGGCTTGGGGTGACCTTTTTGATGAACTGCTTGAGCATCTGTTCGGTCACGGTGAAGTCGGCAATCACGCCGTCTTTCATCGGGCGGATAGCCTGGATGCTGCCCGGCGTGCGGCCCAGCATTTTCTTGGCTTCAGCGCCGACGGCAAGTATGGATTTCTTGTTGCTCGGCGCATCGTTATGGATGGCCACGACAGAGGGTTCGTCCAGAACGATACCCTTGTTGTGCATGTAAATCAGGGTGTTGGCAGTGCCGAGGTCAATAGCCAGATCGTTGGAGAAATAGCCGGTGAGCGAGCGGAGCATGAAATCGATCCTGAGTGTTGGTGAGTGGGCCTTTGCGGCGCAATAGTCTGTTCGTTCTTTTGCTTACTGGCAGTTTTCCGGCAGGGTTTGTCATTGTGACAAACGGGTGAAGTTGCACCTGCGCCGGCATCCCGGAATCTTGGGATAAAGTAACCAGTTATGATACCCTACAACGCTTGAAATACTAAAGATTTTGACGAGGACATCATGTCGCTGAGCCATCAGGATGTTGCACGCATCGCGCGCCTGTCCCGCATCGCGGTGACCGAGGACGAGATCGCTGCCGTAAATAGCCAACTCAATAATATTCTGGGTCTTATCGAACAGATGCAGGCAGTAAATACCGACGGTATCGAGCCGATGGCGCACCCGCAGGATGTGAGCCTGCGCCTGCGCGATGATGCCGTGACCGAGCCGGATCGTCGCGAGGCCTGCCAGGCAGTGGCGCCACAGGTAGAAAAAGGCCTGTTCCTGGTTCCCAAGGTTATCGAATAACGCGGCGCAAGGTTGGCCGCAGGCCTGCGGGCCTCATGCATGGATTGCAAGCAATGATTAACGCCACACTCAAACAATTGAGCCAGCAGCTGGCGGCCGGGCAGATTTCGGCGGTCGAGCTGGCTACAGCCTATCTGGACCGCATCGCGGCGCTGGATGGCAAGCTGAATGCCTTCATTACCGTCGATCGCGACAAGACCCTGGCTGAGGCCGCCGCCGCTGACGTGCGCCGCGCTGCCGGCAATGCCGGTCTGCTGACCGGCGTGCCGATCGCACACAAGGACATCTTCTGCCAGCAGGGCTGGAAAACCAGCTGTGGTTCGAAGATGCTCGACAACTTCGTTTCGCCGTATGACGCCCATGTGGTGGAGCAGTGTCAGGCCGCCGGCCTCGTGACACTGGGTCGCGCCAATATGGACGAATTCGCCATGGGCTCGTCCAACGAGAACAGTTTCTACGGCGCGGTGAAAAACCCGTGGGATCTGAATGCGATTCCGGGTGGCTCTTCTGGTGGTTCGGCTGCTGCTGTTGCTGCGCGCCTCGCGCCGGTAGCGACCGCGACGGATACTGGCGGTTCGATCCGCCAGCCGGCCAGCCATTGCGGCGTGACCGGTATCAAGCCGACTTACGGCGTGGTGTCGCGTTTCGGCATGGTTGCCTATGCCAGCTCGCTGGATCAGGGCGGCGTGATGGCGCAAACCGCCGAAGACTGCGCGCTGATGCTGAACGTGATGGCTGGCTTTGACGAGCGCGATTCCACCAGCCTCGAGCGTGCAAAAGAAGACTACGCCCGCGATCTGGCCAAGCCGCTGGCCGGTCTGCGTGTCGGCCTGCCGCGCGAGTATTTCGCCGAAGGTCTGGCTTCCGACGTTGGCCGCATCATCGACAATGCCGTGGCCGAGCTGAAAAAGCTGGGTGCGGAAGTGGTCGAGATCAGCCTGCCGAATACCCAGCTGTCGATTCCGGCTTACTACGTAATCGCGCCGGCCGAAGCTTCGGCCAACCTGTCGCGCTTTGATGGCGTGCGTTATGGCCATCGTGCCGGCGAGTATCGCGATCTGGTCGACATGTACGAGAAGACCCGTGCCGAAGGTTTCGGTAGCGAAGTGAAGCGTCGCATCATGGTGGGCACTTATGTGCTGAGCCACGGTTACTACGATGCCTACTACATCAAGGCGCAGAAGATCCGCCGCCTGATCGCCAATGATTTTGCTGCTGCTTTTGCCGGTTGCGACGTGATCCTCGGGCCGGTGGCGCCGACCGCGGCCTTCAATCTGGGCGAGAAGTCGGGCGATCCGGTACAGATGTATCTGTCCGATATCTATACGCTGTCGGTCAACCTCGCCGGTCTGCCGGCGATGAGCGTGCCGGCCGGTTTCTCGGATAACGGCCGCCCGGTGGGCCTGCAGATCATTGGCAACTACTTTGCCGAAGCCAAGATGCTGAATGTGGCTCACCAGTTCCAGCAAGTGACTGACTGGCACACCCGCACGCCGGCTCTGTAATCGCGATCAATGCAGGGTTGGCCGCATGCGGCCAACCTTCAACAGAAGAAGGATTTTCCAACCATGAAATGGGAAGTCGTTATCGGTCTTGAGGTGCATGTGCAGCTCAACACCGTCTCCAAGATTTTCTCCGGCGCCAGCACCGCATTTGGTGCCGAGCCGAACACCCAGGCTTCGCTGGTCGAGCTGGCGCTGCCGGGCGTATTGCCGGTGATGAACAAGGCGGTGGTCGACAAGGCTATTCGTCTGGGTCTGGCGCTGGACGCTACCATCAACCAGAAAAACGTGTTCGCGCGTAAAAACTACTTCTATCCGGATCTGCCCAAGGGCTACCAGATCAGCCAGATGGAACTGCCGATTGTCGAGCACGGCAAGCTGACCATCCAGGTGGGTGAAGAAGAAAAAGTGATTCGCGTCACGCGCGCACATATGGAAGAAGATGCCGGCAAATCGCTGCACGAAGACTTCCATGGCATGACCGGTATCGACCTCAACCGCGCCGGCACGCCGCTCTTGGAAGTGGTATCCGAGCCGGATATGCGCTCGCCGGAAGAGGCGGTGGCCTACGCCAAGGCGCTGCACACGCTGGTGACCTGGCTGGGCATCTGCGACGGCAATATGCAGGAAGGCAGCTTCCGTGTGGATGCCAACGTCTCGGTGCGTCCGTTTGGTCAGGCCGAGTTTGGCACCCGTCGCGAAGTGAAGAACCTGAACTCCTTCCGCTTCCTCGAGCAGGCGATCAAGTACGAGATCCAGTGGCAGATCGAAACCATCGAAGACGGTGGCAAGGTGCAGCAGGCGACCGTGCTGTTCGATCCAGATTCGGGCGAAACACGCATGATGCGCAGCAAGGAAGATGCGCACGATTACCGCTACTTCCCGGATCCGGACTTGCTGCCGGTGCGTATCGCCAGCGAGCAGATCGAAAAAGTGCGCAGCGAGATGCCGGAACTGCCGGGCCAGATGAAGGCGCGTTTTGTCGAGGCTTACGGCATTACTGCCTATGATGCGGCCGTGCTGACTTCCAGCCGCACGCAGGCCGAATACTTCAATGAAGTGGCGCAGCGTTCCGGTCAAGGCAAGTTGGCCGCCAATTGGCTGAACGGTGATGTGGCCGCGCGTCTGAATCGCGAAGGTCTGGATGCGGCTGCGCTGCCTATCAGCGCCGAGCGTCTGGCGGGCCTCTTGGTACGTATTGCCGACGGTACTTTGTCCAACAAGCTGGCCAAGCAGGTGTTTGACACCATGTGGGACAGCGAGCTGGATGCAGATGCCATCATCGAGCGCGATGGTCTGCAGCAGGTGACGGATTCCGGTGCCATCGAGAAGATGGTCGATGAAGTCCTTGCGGCCAACGCCAAGGCTGTCGAGGAGTATCGCGGCGGCAAGGAGAAGGCGCTGCAGGCACTTGCCGGTCAGGTGATGAAAGCTTCGAAAGGCAAGGCTAATCCGGCTCAGGTGCAAGAGATCCTGAAGCAGAAGCTGGCCTGAGCTTTATCTCGATAAAACGGCATTCTGCCTGCGGGCGGAGTGCCGTTTTTTCTTGTCGCATTAGTTGTCGTTGGCATTTCTTGAAGGTCATTCTGCAGTTTCATTCGTAAGCCGCTGATTTCCCTCGTTTTCCTTGTTTTTTAATTTGCTAAGTCATTGTCGCAAAAGGCTAATTGCCGGATCGCGATATTGACCGGCAAATGTCGTTTCCCTATAGTGGCGGAAAGTGGGGCAAAGTGGGTGGAAGTGGAGTAAAAATCCAATACCGGCGGCAAAAAGTCAGACACGATGATTAACGGCGTAAGCATGATTTCCCTCGACAGCAAAGGGCGACTGGCGATTCCGGCCAGGCACCGCGAGACGCTGTTGTCTGCTTATGGTCACAAGCTGGTGGTAACACTGGAGTCCGCCGATCACTTGCTGATTTACCCGGAGTCGTGCTGGAAACCTGTGCAGGAGCGCCTGCTGGCCTTGCCTGCCGGTAATCCGGTGCTCAAGCGCTATCAGCGCCTGGTGCTTGGCCATGCCGAAACGCTGGAAATGGATGGTGCGGGGCGGATTCTGCTGCCGGCACGTCTGCGCGAACTGGTGAAGCTCGACAAGGATGTCGCGCTGGTCGGGATGGGTAACCGCTTTGAATTGTGGGATGGCGCCGGATGGGAGGCGCAGACCCTTGATGCCCTTGAGATTGATCCTGCTGAGCTGGCTCAGCATCTTGGAGATTTTACGCTTTGACCGATGCAGTTTTCGAGCACCGTACGGTGCTGCTTGATGAGGCCGTAGCGGCATTGGCCATCCGCGAGGATGGTGTGTATGTCGACTGCACCTTCGGTCGTGGCGGACATAGTCGTCTGATCCTGTCCAAGCTGGGCGCTAATGGGCGCCTGATTGCGTTTGACAAGGATCCGGAGGCGATTGCGGTTGCCACAGCGCTGGCCGCAGAAGATTCACGTTTCACGATTGTACATAACGGTTTTGAAACCCTGGCTGACGAGCTGGGCCGCCTTGGCGTGGCCAGTGTGGACGGGGTGTTGATGGATCTGGGGATCTCTTCGCCACAGATCGACGATGGTCGTCGCGGCTTCAGTTTCCGCTTCGATGCGCCACTCGATATGCGGATGGATACCACACGCGGCCAGACGGCTGCGCAATGGCTGGCAACTGCCGGCGAGGCTGAAATAGCAGAGGTTATCAAGACTTATGGTGAAGAGCGGTTTGCTCGCAAGATCGCAGCAGCCATTGTTGCGCACAGGGTTGAAAGTCCCATCGAAACCACGCGTGAGCTCGCTGTGCTCGTTGGGAAAAACGTCCGTACTCGCGAACAGGGTCAGGACCCCGCGACGCGAACCTTCCAGGCGATAAGGATTTTCATCAATCGCGAGCTGGACGAGCTGAAGCATATCCTGCCGCAGGCTATCGGTCTGCTGAGCGAAGGTGGCCGTCTGGCGGTGATCAGTTTTCATTCGCTGGAAGACCGCATTGTGAAGAATTTCATTCGCGATACGGCCACCACCGACAAGCTGCCCTCGTGGGTGCCGGTGCGTGCTGCCGATATCGAGTTGGCACCGATTGCGGCGGTAGGTAAGGCTATCCGGCCGTCTGAGGCTGAGGTTGCGGCCAACCCCAGATCGCGCAGCGCCATCATGCGGGTGGCGGAGCGTACGGCAGGTGTGTGGCGAGGTGGGCAGTGAGCCTGAACAAGCTGAACGCTGTTCTGCTGCTGATTTTGGTGTTGTGCGCGCTGGGGGTGGTCAAGTCCACCCATATGGCGCGCAAGCTGTATCACGAGCTGGAAAAAGAACAGCGACTGTCGCGACAGCTGGATGTGGAGTATGGCCAGTTGATGCTGGAACAAAGTACCTGGGGCGCGCATGCGCTGATTGAAAAGACTGCGGCTGCCAGGCTGAAGATGCTGACACCTGACCAACGTCAGGTGCATGTGATAACGCCGGATGGGGTGAGATGAGCAAGGTTTATACCCCGCGTTACCGGCAGGATCTGAAGCCGGTGATGCATCTGGAGCAAAGCCGGGTTTCGATTGTGTTGCTGGCGCTTGGTGCGCTGTTTTTGGCTTTGCTGGCCCGCGCCATCTATCTGCAGGTGGTGCAGCAGGACTTTTTGCAGGATCAGGGGGATGCGCGTTTTCGCCGCTCGCTGGTGCTGGAAGCCAACCGCGGCACGATTATCGACCGTAATGGCGAGCCTCTGGCGATCAGCACCCCGGTGCAGTCGATCTGGGCAAGTCCGGTAGACATGGATCTGAAAACGATCCCGCGAGAGAAACTGGTCGCGCTGGCGCAGCTCTTGTCTCTGCCGATGGATGAGGTAGTGAGCAAGCTGTCGGATAGCAAGCGCGAGTTTGTGTTTTTGAAGCGGCAGATCAGCCCTGCGCTGGCGCAAAAAGTGCTGGCACTGCAGATCCCCGGGGTAGCCAAGCAGCAGGAGTTCCGCCGTTTTTACCCGTCGGGTGAAATGCTGGCTCATGTCATCGGCTTCACCGGTGTGGATGGCAAGGGGCAGGAAGGGCTGGAGCTGACGCGTGAAAAGATGCTGGCCGGCAAGCCGGGTAGCAGGACTGTGCTTAAAGATCGTCGCGGCAATATTGTCGAGGATTTGGCGGTGATCGAGCCGCCGAGAGATGGCCAGACGCTGACCTTGTCGATCGACAAGCGTATCCAGTATCTGGCTTATCGCGAATTGAAGGCTGCGGTCGAGGCGAACAAGGCCAAGGCTGGCGGTGTGGTGGTGCTGGATGCGGTAACCGGCGAGGTGCTGGCGCTGGCCAATGTGCCTTCGTACAACCCGAATAACCGTGCGGTACTGAATCCGGAAATGCGACGTAACCGTGCGGTGGTCGATATGTTCGAGCCTGGCTCGACCATGAAGCCGTTCCCGATTTCGATGGCGCTGGATGCCGGCAAGGTAACACCGGATACGGTATTTGACACCAAACCTTACCGCATCGGCCCGGCGACAGTGCGCGATACGCATACCAAGCCGGCCATGACGGTAACCGAGGTGATCCAGAAGTCGTCGAACGTTGGTGCCTCGCGCATGGCGGCGATGTTTTCGCCCGAGCAGATGTGGACGTTTTACCGCCAGGTCGGTTTCGGCGTGAGCCCGCAGTCCGGTTTTCCTGGCGAGACATCGGGGCGACTGCGTGACTGGCAAGGCTGGCGACCGATCGAGCAGGCCACCATGTCGTTCGGCTATGGCGTGTCCCTGAGTCTGCTGCAGCAGGCGAGGGCCTACACCATTTTTACCCATGATGGCGCCTTGTTGCCGGTGTCGTTCATGAAGTTGGCCGCAGCGGTGCCGGGCAAGCAGCTGCTCAAGCCGGATACGGCGCGCAAGATGCGCGACATGATGGTAACGGTGACGCAACCAGGTGGTACCGGCACCCGCGCAGCAGTGCTGGGTTACAACGTGGGTGGCAAATCGGGTACGGCGCGCAAACTGGTAGGTGGCAGTTATGCGTCGAACAAGCATATCGGCCTGTTTGTCGGTTTTGCACCGGCAACTTCGCCAAGATTGATTGTGGCTGTGATGGTGGATGAGCCGACGGGTGGTTCTTACTACGGTGGCACCGTAGCCGGTCCGGCGTTCTCCAACGTGATGGCAGGCAGCTTGCGGATTCTGGGGGTCGAGCCGGATGCTCCCTCCAATAACACTTTGATTCCGGAAAGCCAGATTCCGGAAGTACGGGAAGAAACATGAGAACCAGATTGATCGACATGCCGGACTGGGACCCTGCAAGCCTGCAGGGTTTGCCCGTTGCTGTGACGCGTGTCGAGAGCGATAGCCGTCGCATTTTGCCGGGCGATGCCTTTCTTGCCTGTCGCGGGGAGTACGTCGACGGCCGCAGCTTCATCGAAAAGGCCATCGAAAACGGCGCTGCAGCCGTTATCTGGGACGATGCCGATGGTTTTGTCTGGCAAGACAGCTGGCAGCTGCCCAATCTGCCGGTCAGCCAGCTGCGCGAGCGTGCCGGCATTGTTGCCGCGCATGTCTATGGCAACCCCAGCCGCCAGATGCAGGTAATCGGCATTACCGGTACCAATGGCAAGACCTCGATTTCCCATTGGCTGGCGCAGGCTCATGCCTTGTTGGGCGAGAAGGCTGCCTTGATCGGTACGGTCGGTAACGGTTTTTATGGTGCCTTGACCGAAACCACCCATACCACGCCTGATCCGGTGACCGTGCAGCAGAAACTGGCCGAATACCGCCGCCAAGGCGCATCGGTGGTCAGCATGGAAGTCTCCAGCCACGGCCTCGACCAGTTCCGCGTCAACGGCGTCGAGTTCGCCACGGCTGTCTTCACCAACCTCACACGCGATCATCTCGACTATCACGGTTCGATGGCCGAGTACGGCGCCTCCAAGGCCAAGCTGTTCCACTGGCAGGGCCTGAAAAATGCCGTCATCAACAGCGATGATGCTTTCGGTCGCGAGCTGATTGCCCAGCTGCAGGGTAGTGATACCCGCGTGATCAGTTATGGCATCAATAGCGGTGAAGTCCGCCCGCTGAGCCTTGCGGCCAACCTTGATGGCTTGCAGATGCGGGTCGCCACGCCGTGGGGCGAGGCCGAGATCAAGAGCCCGCTGCTGGGCCGCTTCAACGCCGAAAACATGCTGGCCTGCCTAGCTACCCTGTGCGCAGGCGGCGTCCCGCTGGCTGATGCCGCGCGGGTGCTGGGCAAGATCCAGCCGGCGCGTGGCCGCATGCAGCGCATCGGTTCCAGTCGCGAGCCGCTGGTAGTGGTCGATTATGCCCACACCCCGGATGCGCTGGAAAAAGCGCTGGGCACCCTGGCCGACATTCGCCCGGCCGGCAGCAATCTGTATTGCGTCTTTGGTTGCGGCGGTAATCGCGATAGCGGCAAGCGCCCGCTGATGGGTGGCATTGCCGAGAAGATCGCCGATGTGGCCGTGGTCACCAGCGACAACCCGCGCCTCGAAGACCCGCAGGCGATTCTTGACGACATTCTGGCTGGCATGAGCAAACCGGGTCATGTCGAGCTGGATCGCGCCCGCGCGATTCACTGGGCGGTTGCCCAGGCCCGCGTCGGTGATGTGGTGCTGATTGCCGGCAAGGGCCATGAAGAATATCAGGACATCGGTGGCGTCAAGCAGCCGTTCTCCGACTTCCGCGTGGCGGAAGATGCACTGACCGCCTGGGGAGAGCAGCATGCTGACGCTCGCTAAGGCTGCCACACTGGCTGGTGGCCAGCTGCAGGGTACTGATGCCACCTTGCTGCGCGTGGTGACGGACAGCCGCGAAGTACAGGCGGGGGATCTGTTTGTCGCGCTGAAGGGCGATCGTTTTGATGCGCATGACTTCGTGCCGGCGGTGCTGGCCAAGGGTGCGTTTGCCATGGTGCGCGAGGATTATCCGCACGCGGGCGAGGGCAGCCTGATTCGCGTGGCGGATCCGCGTCTGGCGATGGGGACCTTGGCCGCAGCCTGGTGCGCCTCGCTGGATGTGAAACGTATCGGCATCACCGGCTCCAACGGCAAGACCACCGTCAAGGAAATGGTTGCCGCCATTTTGCGCGCCCACGCTGGCGACGCCGCAGTGCATGCCACCGCCGGAAATTTCAATAACGACATCGGCCTGCCGCTGACCTTGCTCAAGCTGACTGCCGCCCATCGTTACGCCGTGATCGAGATGGGCATGAACCATTTCGGCGAAATCCGTTATCTGAGCCAGCTGGCGCGGCCGCAAGTGGCACTGGTCAACAATGCCATGCGCGCCCATCTGGGCGGCGGCTTTGACAGTACCGCCGATATTGCCCGTGCCAAGAGCGAGATTTTTGAAGGGCTGACCGCAGACGGCATCGCCATCATCAATGCCGATGATGCCCAGCTGGCCATTTTCGATGCCGCCGCCGGCCAGCATCGCCAGCTGCGTTTTGGCCTAGATGCTGCGGCCAACGTGACTGCCCGTGACATCGTCGCGAGTGCCACCGGCAGCCGCTTTGTGCTGCACTGCGCGGCAGGCGAGCAGTTGATCGAGCTGCCGGCCGCCGGCGAACACAATGTGCGCAATGCACTGGCTGCCGCCAGTGTCGCGCTGGCGCTGGATGTGCCGCTGGCGGCGATTGCTGCCGGCTTGGCTGCATTTGGTGGTGTGAAGGGGCGCTTGCAGCTCAAGCGGGCGGCCAACGGCGCGACGCTGATCGACGACAGTTACAACGCCAATCCGGACTCAATGAAGGCCGGTATTGACGTGCTGGCCGCCTATCCAGCACCGCGCATCTTCGTGATGGGTCAGATCGGCGAGCTGGGCGACACCGCGCCGCAACTGCATGCCGAAGTCGGCGCGCATGCGCGCGCGCTGGGCATCGAGCAACTGTTCTGCCTTGGCGAGCTGGCGCGTGAAGCGGCGACTGCCTATGGCGCGGGTGCAGAGTACTTTGATGATATCGATGAGCTGCATGCCTCCTTGAAAGCTGCGGTCACTCCGCAGGCCAGCGTGCTGGTGAAAGGCTCTCGCTTCATGCGCATGGAGCGCGTGATTGATTTTCTGCAAACACAACAAGAACACGGGAAGGATTAAACGTGCTGCTGATTCTGGCTGATCTGCTCGGCGAATATGTCCGCGCATTCAATGTACTCAACTACGTCACGCTGCGGGCGGTGATGGCCGCGCTGACGGCGCTGGCGATATCGCTGTGGCTGGGGCCGCGCGTGATTGCCAAACTGACCGAACTCAAGGTCGGTCAGGCGGTGCGCAAGGATGGTCCGCAAACCCATCTGGTGAAAACCGGCACCCCGACCATGGGCGGCACGCTGATTCTGCTGTCGATGTCGATTACCACGCTGCTGTGGGCGGATCTGTCCAACCAGTATGTGTGGCTGCTGCTGGCGGTGACGCTGGGTACCGGTGCGCTGGGCTTTTACGATGACTGGCGCAAGGTGGTGTACAAGGACCCGAACGGCGTGTCGGCCCGCTTCAAGATGGCGTGGCAGTCGACCATTGCCATTGCCGCCGGCGTGTTCCTGATTACCACCGCCAAGCTACCGGCTTCGACCGAGTTCATCATTCCGTTCTTCAAGAATGTCATTTATCCGCTGGGTGCCATCGGCTTCTGCGTGCTGACCTATTTCGTGATTGTCGGCACCTCCAATGCGGTGAACCTGACTGACGGCCTCGATGGTCTGGCTGCGCTGCCAGTGGTGATGGTAGCCGCCGGCCTCGCCATTTTTGCCTATGTCGCAGGCCACGCGGTGTTCTCCAAATATCTGGGCATGCCTTTTGTGCCGGGCGCGCACGAAGTGGTGGTGTTCTGCGCGGCGATGTGCGGCGCGTGTCTGGGCTTCTTGTGGTTCAACGCCTATCCGGCGCAGGTGTTTATGGGCGACGTCGGTGCGCTGGCACTGGGCGCGGCATTGGGCACCGTAGCAGTCATCGTGCGTCAGGAAATCGTGCTCTTGATCATGGGTGGTCTGTTCGTGATGGAAGCGCTGTCCGTAATGATTCAGGTCGCCTCGTTCAAGTTGACCGGCAAGCGCGTGTTCCGCATGGCACCGCTGCATCACCACTACGAACTGAAGGGCTGGAAGGAAACCCAGGTGGTGGTTCGCTTCTGGATTGTCACCATGATGCTGGTGCTGGCAGGTCTTGCCACCCTGAAACTGCGTTAAGGATTGCGTGATGCGTTTTGATAACCGCCACATCATCGTCATCGGCCTCGGCGACACCGGCGTGTCTGCCGCGCGCTGGCTGCTGGCGCATGGCGCGCGCGTCACCATCGCTGACAGCCGCGACAATCCGGCCAATGCCGCCACCGTTGCGGCCAACCTTGGTGTGGCTACCCGTCTGGGGGCGTTCAGCGACAGCACTTTTCTTGACGCCGACATGCTGGTGGTCAGCCCCGGTGTCAGCATCCGCACGCCGGCGATTGCTGCCTTTGCCGCCCGTGGTGGCGACGTGGTGGGCGATGTCGAGCTGTGGGCGCGCGCGATTGCCGCTAGCGGCAGCAAGGTGATTGCGATTACCGGCTCAAACGGCAAAACCACGGTGACCAGTCTGGTGGGGCATCTGTGCGAGGCTGCCGGCCTCGATACCGTCGTTGCCGGCAATATCGGCCTGCCGGTGCTGGATGCACTGGCCGAGCGTGAAGCCAGCGGCAAGCAGCCGGACGTGTGGGTGGTCGAGCTGTCGAGCTTCCAGCTGGAAACCACCCGCAGTCTGAATGCGGACGCGGCGACGGTACTGAATATCTCCGAGGATCACCTCGACCGTTATAACGATCTGCTCGATTACGCGCACAGCAAGACCGCCATTTTCAGTGGCAGCGGCGTGCAGGTGCTGAATCGTGACGACGTATTCTGCCGTGCCATGGTGCGTGCCGGTCGTCGCGTGGCGTGGTTCTCGTTGCGTGAAGCGGCCGAATACGCCTTGCAGCAGACCGGCAGCCAGTACTGGCTGAGCGTGAATGGCGAGCAGGTGTTCGACACCGCCGATATGCAACTGCAGGGCCTGCACAATGCGGCCAACGTACTGGCAGCGCTGGCACTGTGCGAGGCAATCGGCCTTGAACGTGAAGTGTTGCTGGCGGCGGTGAAAAGCTTCAAGGGTCTGGCGCATCGTGTCGAGTTTGTCGACGAGATTGCCGGCGTGACCTTTATCGATGACTCCAAGGGCACCAATGTCGGTGCGACTGAAGCGGCGCTCAACGGCATGACCCGCAAGGTGGTGCTGATTGCCGGTGGCGATGGCAAGGGTCAGGATTTTTCGCCACTGGCACCGGCTTGTCAGCGCATCGCCCGCGCGGTGGTGTTGATTGGTCGTGATGCGCCACAGATTCGTGCGGCACTGGCTGATAGCGGTGTGTCGCTGCAGGATTGCGCCACGCTGGAAGACGCGACGCGTGCCGCGGCAGGGTTGGCCGCAAGCGGCGATGTGGTACTGCTGTCGCCGGCCTGCGCCAGTCTCGATATGTTTAAAAATTATGCCCATCGCGCCCAGGTGTTTATCGATACCGTGGCAGAGATCAAGGCTGGGCAGGGGGCGTGATGCAGGCGGCACAGGGGCGCTACAGCGTATCGGCAATTACCGTCATGGACGAGGCCCTGATCTGGGCGATTGCCTTGCTGTTGTCGATCAGCGTGATCATGGTGTTTTCGGCATCGATTGCCAGCGCCGAGGCCACGCTGGATAGCGCTTATTTTTATCTGTTCCGCCAGCTGGCCTTCGTGATCATCGCCCTGTCCGGTGCGGCGATCACCTTTCAGGTGCCGGTGGCAGTCTGGGAAAAATACGCGGGCAAGTTCTTTCTGCTGGCAATCGTACTGTTGGTGCTGGTACTGATTCCGGGCATCGGCAAGGTGGTGAATGGCTCGCGGCGCTGGATCAACCTGCCGCTGCTGAACTTCCAGCCTTCGGAGCTGATGAAGATTGCGGCGGTGATTTATGCGGCCGACTACACGGTGCGCAAGGCCAGCAAGCTGCACAGCTTCCGTGAAGGCTTTTTGCCGATTCTGGGCGCGATTGTGGCGGTGGCCTTGTTACTGCTGTCGCAACCTGACTTTGGCGCGCTGGTGGTGGTGATGTGCATCACCATGGGCATTGTGTTCCTAGGCGGGGTAAACTTGCGGATTTTTGCCGGTCTGGCGCTTATGGCGGTCATGGCGGTGATCACGCTGATTATCACCTCGCCCTATCGATTGAAGCGGGTACTGGGTTTTCTCGACCCGTGGGAAGACCCGTATGGCAAGGGCTATCAGCTTAGCCACTCGCTGATTGCGATCGGCCGCGGCGAATGGCATGGCGTGGGCCTGGGTGGCAGTATCGAGAAATTGTTCTACCTGCCGGAGGCGCATACCGACTTCATCATGGCGGTGATTTCGGAGGAGTTCGGCTTCATCGGTATCTGTATCGTGCTGGGGTTGTATGCATGGATTGTGCGGCGTGCCTTCCATATCGGCACCGAGGCGAAAAAGCTTGAGCGTTACTACGCGGCGCTGGTGGCTCAGGGTATCGGCATCTGGCTGGCGATCCAGACCTTCTTCAATGTGGGGGTGAATATGGGTTTGCTGCCAACCAAGGGTCTGACCCTGCCGCTGATGTCTTATGGTGGTTCGGCGCTGGTTTGTAACCTCGCCACGCTGGCGATTCTGCTGCGGGTGGATTACGAAAACCGGCGGCTGATGCGCGGCTTTAAAGAATAGATGGTGCCTTGCGCTGGCGCGGGGCTGAAGATGGCTTGGACGATGCACGGCATCGCGTGATTTGAAGAGAAGAAACAATGTCAAAACGGACAGTCATGGTCATGGCGGCAGGCACGGGTGGACACATCGTCCCCGGCATCGCCGTGGCGCGTGAACTGGAAAGCCATGGCTGGAAGGTGATCTGGATCGGCACCGAGCGTGGCATGGAAAACAAGCTGGTGCCGCCGACCGGCTTCGAGCTGGTGCGTCTGGCTTTTCATGGCGTGCGTGGCAAGGGCCTGCTGGGCTCGGTCAAGGGCGTATTCGGCCTGGTGGCGAGTTTTGCGCGCAGCCTCGCGCTGATGTTCCGGCACAACCCGGACGTGGTGCTGGGCATGGGCGGTTACGTCTGCCTGCCGACAGGTTTGGCCGCCGCCTTGCTGTGGAAGCCGCTGGTGATGGTGAATGCCGATGCCGGCTTTCTGCTCAGCAACAAGGCATTGTTGCCGTTTGCCGATCATCTGGCCTGTGGCTTTGACGGCGAGGCTGCCCGTCACCCGAAAGCGGTGGTAACCGGCAATCCGGTACGCCGCGAGATCGAGGAAATGGCCGCGCCAGCCCAGCGTTTTGCCGGCCGTAGCGGCCCGCTGCAGGTGCTGGTTGTCGGAGGCAGTCTTGGTGCCAAGGTGCTGAACGAGACTTTGCCACAGGCGCTGGCCTTGCTGCCGGCGGGGCAGCGTCCGCAGCTGGTACACCAGACTGGCGAGAAGAATTTTGCCGAGGTGAAAGCCGCTTATGAAGCCGCCGGCTTTGTGGTGGGCAAGGATGTCACTTTGCTGCCCTTTGTGGATGACATGCCGCAAAGGTTGGCCGCGTGCGATGTGATAGTGTGCCGCGCCGGTGCGATTACCGTCAGCGAGCTGTGCGCGGCCGGTGTGGCCAGCGTGCTGGTGCCGCTGGTGGTGTCGACAACCTCGCACCAGAAGGATAACGCAGCATGGATGGCAGCCCAGGGCGCCGCCATCCATCTGCCACAGCAGGACATGAATGCGCAGCAACTGGCCGGAATGTTGTCCGGCCTGTCGCGCGAACAATTGCTGGCTTACGCCGAAAAGGCGCGAAGCCTGGCCAGAGCGGGGGCGGCGGCCAGTGTCGCCGAGCTTTGCCGCCGCCTGGCTGATCAGGACTGACAGTGCCGGCCAGGTGGCGGGTACAGCTTGAGTAGAAACAGATGAAACATCGCGTCAAACACATACATTTTGTCGGTATCGGCGGCGTCGGCATGTGCGGCATTGCCGAGGTACTGCTGAATCTCGGTTATACCGTTTCCGGCTCCGACATGGCCGGCAATGCCGCGACCCAGCGGCTGAGCGCACAGGGCGCGGCCATTCATCTTGGTCATGCGGCCAGCCATATGCAGGGTGCCGACGTGGTGGTGACCTCCACCGCGGTGAAGGCTGACAACCCTGAAGTGCTGGCGGCCAACGAGCAGCATATTCCGGTGATTCCGCGTGCAATGATGCTGGCCGAGCTGATGCGCTTCAAGCAGGGCATCGCCATTGCCGGTACCCACGGCAAGACCACCACCACCAGCCTGACCGCTTCGGTACTGGCAGCGGCCAAGCTGGATCCGACCTTCGTGATCGGCGGCAAGCTGACGGCAGCCGGCACCAATGCCCGTCTGGGTAGTGGCGAGTTCCTGGTGGCCGAGGCCGACGAATCGGACGCTTCCTTCCTGTATCTGCAGCCGGTGATGTCGGTGATTACCAATATCGACGCCGACCACATGGACACCTACGACCACAGCTTTGACAAGCTGAAGCAGGCCTTTGTGGACTTCATCCATCACCTGCCGTTCTATGGTCGTGCCGTGCTGTGTGTCGATGACGAGCATGTACGCAGCATCCTGCCGTCCCTGAAAAAACCGGTCACGACCTATGGTCTCGATGACAGTGCCGACGTCTACGCCGAAAACGTGGTTGCCGACGCCGGCCGCATGCATTTCGATGTGGTGGTGAAGGCCGACAATCAGCGCTTTGCCGTCACCGTCAATATGCCGGGTCGCCACAATGTGCTGAATGCGCTGGCGGCGACGGTGATCGGTCTGGAATGCGGGGCCGATATCGCCGCGATCCAGCAAGGTCTGGCCGAGTTTGCCGGCGTGGGCCGTCGCTTCCAGCGTTACGGCGACCTGCCGGCGCGTGATGGCGGCACTTACACCCTGATCGATGACTACGGCCACCATCCGGTCGAGATGGCGGCAACCTTGGCCGCCGTGCGTGGCGCTTTCCCTGGCCGTCGTCTGGTGCTGGCTTTCCAGCCGCACCGTTACAGCCGTACCCGTGACCTGTTTGAAGACTTCGTGAAAGTACTGGGCACCGTCGATGCCCTGCTGCTGGCCGAGGTGTATGCCGCTGGCGAAGCGCCGCTGGTTGCTGCTGATGGTCGCGCGCTGGCGCGTGCGATTCGCGTCGGTGGCAAGGTCGAGCCGCTGTTTGTCGAGCAGATCGCCGATATGCAGCAGGTGATTACCGAACAGGCGCGCGATGGCGATGTGGTGATCACCATGGGTGCCGGCTCGATCGGTGCTATTCCGGCAAAACTGCAGGCGGCTGCAGGCGAGTAAGGTTGGCCGCAAGGCAGAGGGCAAGATGAAAGAATTAGGCAAAGTAGCAGTAATGATGGGCGGCAGCTCGGCCGAGCGCGAAGTGTCGTTGATGAGCGGCGAGGGTGTGCTGAGTGCCCTGCTGAGCAAGGGCGTGGATGCGCACAAGTTTGACCCGGCAGAAAAGCCGCTGTCGGCGCTGAAAGAAGAAGGTTTTGCGCGGGTGTTCAACATCCTGCATGGCCCGTTTGGCGAAGATGGCACGCTGCAAGGCGCGCTGGAGGCACTGGGCATGCCGTATACCGGTTGCGGTGTGATGGCCTCGGCCATCTGCATGGACAAGTGGCGCACCAAGCTGTTGTGGAAGGGTGCCGGTCTGCCTATCCCCGAATTCGAGCTGCTGACTGCCGACAGTGATTTTGATGCGATCGAACAGCAGTTGGGTCTGCCGATTTTCGTCAAGCCATCGACTGAAGGCTCGAGCATTGGCATTACCAAGGTAAAAGAGCACGGCGGTCTGAAAGCGGCTTATGAAGAAGCCAGCAAGTACGACAGCATCGTGATCGCCGAGAAGTTTGTTGGTGGCGGCGAGTTCACCTGCGCGGTGATTGATGGCAAGGCCTACCCGACCATCAAGATCGAGCCGGCGACCGAGTATTACGACTATCAGGCCAAGTATTTCCGTGATGACACGGTTTACCGCTGCCCGAGTGGCCTTGCGGCCAACGTTGAAGCGCGCGCGCGTGAACTGGCGCTGCAGGCCTTCAAGGTGCTGGGTTGCCAGGGCTGGGCGCGGATTGATTTCCTGATGGATGAGGCTGGTGGCATCTACCTGCTGGAAGCCAATACCAACCCGGGCATGACCAGCCACAGCCTGGTGCCGATGGCGGCGCGGGCGGAAGGTCTGAGCTACGAAGATTTGTGCGTGAAGGTGCTGGCAGCGACACATGTGGGATAACCATGCCATCTTGCGGGCGCTGGCGAATCTGCTGCTGCTGACGGCTTTTGGTGTACTGGTTTACAGCGGGGTGTTGTGGCTGACACATTCACCGCTGTTTCCGGTCAACAAGATTCACATTGGCGGGCAGTTTGCCAGGGTGACGCCGGTGCAGTTGAACTACATTGCGCGGCACGAGTTGAGCGGTACGTTTTTTACGCTGGATATCAACAAGACACGCGCCGCTTTCGAAAAGTTGCCGTGGGTGAAGGAAGCGCAAGTCAGACGGGCCTGGCCGGACAAGCTGGAAATCAGCATTGTCGAGCACGAAGCGGCAGCCCGCTGGGGGGATAGCGGTCTCATCAGCAAGGATGGGCGGTGGTTTGATGCGGCAAGCGATCAGCCTTTGCCGGTGTTTTACGGGCCGTCCGGTAGTGAAAAGGAAATGGTGCAGGCGCTGAATGGCTATTCGGCGCAATTGCGGCAGGCAAATTTGCAGATACAGCGCATCTGGCTGAGCGAGCGGCGGGCCTGGCGGCTGGAGCTGAACAACGGTGTGATGCTGGAGCTGGGCAGAGGGCAGAGCAAGGAAAGATTGCAGCGCTTTGTCGAGTACTGGCCGCGTAGTCTGGGTACGCTGCCGTATCGCATCGAGTATGTGGATCTGCGATATCCGAATGGGTTTGCCGTCAAGATGCCGGATTTCAAGCCGGCGATGGTCAAGGGTAAGAAGCTTTGAGTGGTGGAGCGTAAGGTGAGCAAACCGAAAGAAAGCAAGAACATGCTGGTTGGGCTGGACATCGGCACTTCCAAGATCGTGGCGATCGTGGCTGAGGTGCTGGATGAAGGCCAGATCAACATCATCGGTATGGGCCAGGTGCCTTCGCGCGGGCTCAAGCGTGGCATGGTGGTGAATATCGAGTCGACCGTGCAGGCGATCCAGCGCGCGCTGGAAGAGGCCGAGCTGATGGCCGACTGCAAGATCAACCAGGTGTTTACCGGTATTGCCGGCAGTCACATCAAGAGTGTGAACTCGCACGGCATGGTCGCGATCAAGGATCGCGAGGTAACCACCATGGATATCGATCGCGTGATCGAAACCGCGCGGGCGGTGACGATTCCGCCGGATCATCAGGTGCTGCACATCCTGACCCAGGAGTACAGCATCGACGGTCAGGAAGGCGTGCGCGAGCCGCTGGGCATGAGCGGGGTACGACTGGAAGCCAAGGTGCACATCGTCACCGGCGCGGTGTCGGCTGCGCAGAATGTCGCCAAATGCGTGCGTCGTTGCGGCCTTGAAGTGTCGGATCTGGTATTGCAGCCGATGGCCTCGGCCATGGCGGTGCTGTCCGAAGACGAGAAAGAACTGGGTGTGTGCCTGATCGATATCGGTGGCGGTACCACCGATATCGCGGTGTACACCAATGGCGCGATTCGCCATACCGCCGTGATTCCGATTGCGGGTGACCAGATCACCAACGATATCGCGATGGCGCTGCGGACCCCGACCAAGGAAGCCGAAGACATCAAGATCCAGCACGGTGTGGCGCTGGTGTCGCTGGCTGATCCGGCACAAATGATCGAAGTGCCGGGCGTGGGTGATCGTGGTGCGCGCCAGATGTCGCGCGCGACGCTGGCCGAGGTGATCGAGCCACGCGTGGACGAATTGTTCCAGCTGGTGCAGCAGGAGCTGCGCCGCAGCGGTTTCGAAGAAGTGTTGTCCTCCGGCATGGTAGTGACCGGTGGCGCCAGCCTGATGCCAGGCATGGTGGAACTGGCTGAAGAAGTGTTCCACATGCCGGTGCGTATCGGCGTACCGAAGTATGTAGGTGGCTTGTCCGAAGTAGTGAAGAACCCGCGCTTCTCGACGGGTGTGGGTCTGCTGCAGTACGGCAAGGACCAGATGAATCCGCGTCTGGTACTGAAGTCCGAGTCCGCAGGAGTCGGCCAGATGTTCCAGCGTATGAAGGCATGGTTCGCCGGCACTTTCTAAGCCGGCAACCCGTGATTTGAATAGCTCATCTTTTAACAGGAGAGAAAAAATGAGCATGGTATTCGAAGTAATGCAAGACACCGCCAGTGAGGCAGTGATCAAGGTAATCGGCGTGGGCGGTGGCGGCTGCAACGCAATTGACAATATGATCAATGCCCAGGTTAACGGCATCGAGTTCATTTGTGCCAACACCGATGCACAAGCACTGAAGCGCAATAGCGCCGCACAGAAGCTGCAACTGGGCAACAGCCTGACCAAGGGTCTGGGGGCCGGTGCCAATCCAGAGGTTGGCCGCAGTGCCGCGCTGGAAGACCGCGAGCGCATCGCCGAGATGCTGCGCGGGGCGAATATGGTATTCGTGACTGCCGGCATGGGTGGTGGTACCGGTACTGGTGCGGCCCCGGTCGTGGCAGAAATCGCCAAGGAACTGGGCATTCTGACCGTTGGCGTAGTGACCCGTCCGTTCGAACACGAAGGCAAGCGTCACAAGGTCGCCAATGACGGTATCGAGCTGCTGAAAAAGCACGTTGACTCGCTGATCGTGATCCCTAACGAAAAGCTGATGGATGTGCTGGGCGAAGACATCTCCATGCGTGAAGCCTTCCGCGCCGCTGATGACGTGCTGCGTGGTGCGGTTGCCGGTATCTCCGAAGTGATTACCTGCCCGGGCCTGATCAACGTCGACTTTGCCGACGTGCGCGCCGTGATGAGCGAGATGGGTCTGGCGATGATGGGTTCTGCCTACGCTTCCGGTATTGACCGTGCGCGTGTGGCTGCCGAACAGGCTGTCGCCAGCCCGCTGCTGGACAACATCACGCTGGAAGGCGCACGTGGCGTACTGGTGAATATCTCCACCGTACCGGGCGGCCTGAAGATGAGCGAATACCGCGAAATCATGAGCATCATCCGCGAGTACGCCGATGAAGATGCACAGGTGAAGTTTGGTACTGCCGAAGTTGAAGGCATGTCCGAAGACGAAATTCGCGTGACCCTGATTGCGACTGGCCTGGGCCAGCAGCCGATCAAGCGCGAAGAGCGTCAGCAGGACTTCATCAAGCTGGTAAAAACCGGTACTGATGATCTGATCGCCGGTAACGTTGATTATGGTGATCTGAGCAATACCCCGGCCGTGATGCGTGGCAATCGCCGTCGTGCGTCGGCACCGGCAGACTTCTCTGATCCAAGCGTCAGCGAGTCCTACGATATTCCGGCCTTCCTGCGCAAACAGGCTGACTGATAGTAGAGAGCTATGATTGTTGACGAATTAATCAATAATTCGCCAATGGGCGCCATGGTAGAATCGGCGTCGAATAGTCTTGCTGGAAGTAAAACATGATTCTGCAGAGAACCTTGAAATCAACGGTGACCGCCACCGGTGTTGGCTTGCATTCGGGCGAACGGGTCAAACTGACCCTGCATCCGGCTGCGCCTGACACCGGCATCGTGTACCGCCGCACCGATCTGGCGGAACCGGTTGTGATCAAGGCAGTGCCCGATCTGGTAAACGACACGCGTCTCTCCTCGACGCTGGTGGATGACGCCGGTGTGCGTGTCGGAACCATCGAGCACCTGATGTCGGCCTTTGCGGGCCTGGGCATCGACAATTTGCTGATTGATGTGACGGCAGCAGAGATTCCTATCATGGATGGCTCTGCTGCCCCCTTCATCTATCTGCTGCAAAGTACCGGCATCGTCGAGCAGGACAAGCCCAAGCGCTTTATCCGCGTGCTCAAGCCGGTCGAAGTGATCGAGGGCGACAAATGGGTGAGATTGACACCGCATGACGGTTTTTCCGTGCAGCTGTCGATCGAGTTCAATCACCCGGCCTTCAATCGTGCGCCGCAAACCGTCAATATCGACTTTGCCAGCCGCTCCTATATCGACGAGATCAGCCGTGCCCGCACTTTCGGCTTCATGCATGAAGTCGAATACATGCGCCAGCATGGTCTGGGGCGGGGTGGCAATCTGAATAACGCCATCGTGATCGATGACGAGTATGTGCTGAACCCGGAAGGCTTGCGTTTCCCTGACGAGTTTGTGCGTCACAAGATTCTGGACGCGATTGGCGATCTTTACATCGTTGGTCATCCGCTGATTGCAGCCTTTGCCGGCCACAAGTCCGGCCATGCGTTGAACAACAAGCTGCTGCGCGTGCTGCTGGATACGCCGGACGCCTGGGAGTTTGTCAGCTATGGCGACGAGTCGGAAGTACCATCCAGCTTCCATCGTCTGCCCGAGACGGCCTGAACCTGACAAGGTTGGCCGCAAGGCAAGAAAAACCGCCAGTATCACTGGCGGTTTTTGTTTGGGCCTCAGGCTACGCTCATGGCCTCGCCCAGACGTACCGGCCGGGCCGGCTGCCAGTCGGCGACAAACTGCATGCTGTTTTTCGGATAGAGGAGCACCACGGTGGAACCGAGCAGGAAACGCCCCATCTCTTCGCCCTGTTTCAGGCGGATATCCTGATCTTCATAACGCCACTCGGTGACTTCGCCACGACGCGGCGGGTTAACCACGCCATGCCAGACGGTCGCCATGCTGCCGACGATGGTCGCACCGACCAGAGTCAGCACCATCGGGCCATTGGCGGTGTCGAACACGCAAACCACGCGCTCGTTACGGGCAAACAGTCCGGGTACACCACGTGCGGTAGTCGGGTTGACCGAGAACAGCTCGCCCGGCACATAAATCATCCGCGTCAGACGTCCATCGCAAGGCATGTGAATGCGGTGGTAATCACGCGGGCTCAGGTAGATGGTGGCGAATTCGCCGTCATCAAAGGCGGCGGCAAGGCTGGCATCACCGCCAACCAAGGCGGTGGTGCTGTAGTGATGGCCCTTGGCCTGGAAAATCTGGTCACGCTCGATACGGCCAAACTGGCTGATGGCACCATCAACCGGGCACACCTGCTGACGAGCGGCCAGCGGGCGGATGCCGGCACGCAGCGGGCGGGTAAAGAATTCGTTAAATGTCGCGTAGGCGGCCGGATCCGGGTTGGCCGCCTCGCTCATGTCGACACGATAACGCTGGATGAAATGGCGGATCAGCGCCGTGGTCATTTTGCCGCCACGCCAGCCGGCAACCTTGCCGGCGAGCTCGGTCAGAGCCTGTTTCGGGATGAGATACTGCGGCAGTACGGCCAGACGGTCGGACACAATGCATTCCTGGGTAGCTAGATCAAGCGGGCATTATAAAAGCCAGTCTGGCGCTTGCGCGTGAAAAATTGCGCCGGATCAATCGACATCGATGAAATTGTTCGGTTTCAGCGTGTCCTTGTTCAGATTGCGCAGGATGGCATCGGTATCGCGCGGAAATACCTGGCCAGGGCAGACATTATTCAGAAGGGTGCGGCGCATAGCGTCGTGCATGGTCAGCTTTTGCCAGTTGCTGCGGGTCGAGACGATCCAGCGCTTGCCATAGGTGTCGGCAAAGGCATAGCTGCGATAAGTGCGCTGATTGCAGTGTATGCCTTCGCGGCTGATGTTTTCGACGCCCTTGGCGCTGAGCTGGCGCAGGCTGAAGCGGACTACGCCATCGGCACCGGGCTGCAGCGAGAGTTTGTCGATAAAGATCTGCATCTTGATCTGGTCAGGCATGTCCAGCACGGCCCAGTCAGCCTGGGTGTAGGGTGGAATCTGCGCTTCGGCTTCTTCCCACGGGGTGTCTGGCGAAATGCTGCCACGGTTGTTCAGGTTGTAACCTTCGGCCTGGCTTTGGGTGGCCAGAAACAGCAGGGAGAGCAGCAAGAGGCTTTTTTTCATTTATTGATCCTGGTCGGGTCGATACGCATGGTATGGCGGCGGCGGCCGGTTTCACGGCCACCGAGGCCCCAGCTGACTTCGGTAAAACCGATGTCGCCACGGTTACTGACGGTAATGATGCTGGAGGCGCGCGTGCCATAGTCGCGGCCAACGATAAAGACGGGGGAGAGCGTTTTTTCCATGGCCAGGCCGACGCCGGTATTGGGTAGTCGTTCTACCGGTGCCGGGGTAGGGTCTGACAGCCAGCGCAGCATGTCCTGCTCGGGCGGGATGCGCTTGCAGTTTTGCAGCTGGGTGCGCAGTTGTTCGGCTTTGAACCACGGGGTATCCAGATCGGCATTCGACAGTGCATGGATGCCGGGCGACAGGCGGGTCAGCCTGCCCTGGCGGCTGTTGAAATGCAGCAAGTTGCGGATATCGCCGAAGATCAGGTTGAACGGGGCCAGATTCGGCAACTGGCCGCGCAGCCAGTCGGCAAACTCGAGCGAACTCTCGTTGCCAGTGACAAAGCGGCGTACCAGCTCGCCGCGCGACAGGCTGGCACCGGGCTTGGGGTAGCCTTCGCGGATATGGGTGACGGCAGCAAAGCGGCCACGATCATCGATGGCCAGCCAGCTGCCGCCAGCCTGCAAATCCTTGCCTGCCAGCATGCCGGGGTGTTCGGGCCAGCGGTCCAGCGCTGCCGTCGGTCGGGCATAGGCCTCGTCGCGGTTGGCCAGCAACAACAGTTGGCCGCAGGACGCGGTCTGATAAGCCAGTGCTATCACACACATGTCGGAATCCGTACTTGGGCATTTTCTGCCCAGACCTTAGAATAGAGGGCTTCATTGTAACGCTTCTTGGCTGGAGAAAGTTTCATGCAGCCCGATCTTGATCTGGATTTGTCCGGACTGAACTGCCCCTTGCCCATCCTGCGCGCCAAAAAGGCGCTGGCCGGCATGCAGACTGGCCAGGTGTTGGCCCTGGTTGCGACCGACCCCGGCGCACCAAAAGACTTCGAGGCATTCTGCCGCCAGACCGGCAATGCCTTGCTGGAATCCACGACCGATGACGCCGGTCGTTATCGCCTGATTATTCGCCGTAAGTGATCTATCGGCGCCACGCTTTGCAAGCGGTGGCGCCTTTTTTCTGTCCGAAAGGTTTTCCATGGAATTGACGATTACCCGCCCAGATGACTGGCATTTGCATGTCCGTGATGGCGAAGCGCTGCAAGCGGTCTTGCCCGACACCTGTCGCCAGATGGGGCGTGCCATCATCATGCCTAACCTCAAGCCGCCGGTGACCACGGTAGAGCAGGCCGCGGCCTATCGCGAGCGCATTCTGGCGGCTCGTCCGGCCGGCAGCCAGTTCGAGCCGCTGATGACGCTGTATCTGACCGAAAAAACCAGCGCGGAAGAAGTGCGCAAGGCCAAGGCCAGCGGTTTCATTCACGGCATCAAGCTGTACCCGGCCGGTGCGACCACCAACTCGGATGCTGGTGTGCGTGACGTGGCCAATGCGATGGAAGCGCTGGAAGCCATGGCCGAAGTCGGCATGCCGCTGCTGGTACATGGCGAGGTGACGGATCATACCGTCGATGTGTTCGACCGCGAGGCGGTGTTCATCGAAAACGTGATGAAGCCGCTGCTGCAGAAGCTGCCGACCCTGCGTGTGGTGTTCGAGCACATTACCACGGCCCAGGCAGCCGAGTTCGTCCTGCAGTCTGCGGCCAACGTAGCGGCAACTGTTACTGCTCACCACCTGCTGATGAACCGCAATGCGCTGTTTACCGGCGGTATCCGTCCGCATCACTACTGCCTGCCGGTGCTCAAGCGCGAGCAGCATCGCGAAGCCCTGTTGGCCGCAGTGACCAGCGGCAGCCCGAAGTTCTTCCTCGGCACCGACAGCGCACCACACGCCAAGCACACCAAGGAAGCCAGCTGTGGCTGTGCCGGCATGTATACCGCCCACGCCGCCATCGAGCTGTATGCCGAAGCCTTTGAATCGGTAAATGCGCTCGATAAGCTGGAAGCCTTTGCCAGCTTCAATGGCCCGGCGTTTTATGGTCTGCCGCGCAATAGCGATACCGTGACTTTACGCAAAGAGAGTTGGCAGGTTGATGCTGAAATGACGTATGGTGACGATGTTCTTGTACCGTTGCGCGCAGGGGATCATGTCCTCTGGAAATGCCTGTGATGAGTATTACTCATATCTTGGCATGAAGTCGCGTGACGATTAAGATTTTTGTGAAAGAAATGCTACGGTTTCAATCCGCCGTGGCTGGTCGTTCGTGTTTTAGTGCTTGTGACGCACTTTCTGGCTGTGCATAATTTGCCCCGCCTTTGCGTAATGTATCCATACCTAACCGGCTTGCAGCCGATGGGCTTGCGCCGGTTAACACAAGGAGAGCAGGAGAAATATGAAAAAAACCATGACTATCAGCGTATTGGCTGCGTCCATCGCTCTGGGCCTCGGCGTTAGCGCCGCTCACGCCGCCAAAGTACCAGCCGGCGTCAAGCTGGATGCCAAGCAGGAACTGATCCGTAACAACGGTTCCGAGCCTGAGTCGCTGGATCCGGCACTGGCCGAATCCGTTGGCGCCAACAACATCGCTCGTGACCTGTTCGAAGCCCTGACTGCGGCCAACAACGAAGGCAAGATCGTTCCGGGTCTGGCCGAATCCTGGAAGCAGACTGCTCCGACTACCTGGACTTTCAAGCTGCGCAAGAATGCCAAGTGGTCTGACGGTGTTGGCGTGACTGCTGACGACGTGGTTTACGGTATCCGCCGCTTCCTGGATCCGAAGACTGCTTCTACCTATGCTTCTACCTATGGCGCCTTCCTGCTGAATGGCGTTGAAGCCTCCGAAGGCAAGAAAGCCCTGACCGATGTTGGCGTCAAGGCCGTAGACAAGTACACCGTGGAAATCACCACGCCGTATCCGGTTGCCTTCCTGCCGGAAGTGATGTCCAACAACCAGCTGGGCCCGGTGCCTAAGCACGTTATCGAGAAGCACGGCAAAGACTGGACCAAGCCGGGCAAGATCGTTGGTAACGGCGCATTCGTGCTGAAAGACTGGCAGGTAAACAGCAAGATCGTGGTTGAGAAGAGCCCGACTTACTGGGATGCCAAGTCCGTGGTACTGAACAAGGTAACCTACCTGGCTATCGAAGATGGTTTCGCTGACGTGAAGATGTATCAGTCCGGCGAAAACGACTGGGTTTACCAGCTGCCACCAGGCACCTTTGAAAAGTACAAGGGTGAGCTGCCGAAAGAAATCCGCAATTCGCCTATGCTGGGTCTGCGCTACTACAGCCTGAACCACAAGGATCCGGTAATGAAGGACAAGCGCGTTCGTCAGGCGCTGTCCATGGTTATCGACCGTGACATTCTGGCTGCCAAGATCACTGCCGACGGTCAGATGCCGGCATACAGCGTAGTGGTTTCCGGTACCGCCGGTGCTGACGCTACCAGCTACCCATGGGCCAAGTGGCCAATGGCCAAGCGTGTAGAAGAAGCCAAGAAACTGCTGGCTTCTGCTGGTGTTCAGCCAGGCACCAAGATCAAGTTCACCTACAACACTTCCGAATACCACAAGAAGATGGCGATTTTCGCTGCTTCCGAGTGGAAGACCAAGCTCGGCCTGAACACCGAGATGGAAAACATGGAATTCAAGGTGCTGCTGAAGAAGCGTCATGACGGTGAGTACCAGATCGCGCGTAACGGCTGGATCGCTGACTACAACGATGCGACTACCTTCCTGACGCTGGTTCAGTGTGGTTCCGACCAGAACGACAACGCCAACTGCAACCCGAAAGCGGAAGAGCTGATCAAGCAGGGTAACCAGGCCAAGGATGCTGCGGCTCGCAAGAAGCTGCTGACCCAGGCTACCCAGATGATCATGGATGAATATCCGATCATCCCGTTGCTGTCGTACACCACTCCGCGTCTGGTCAAGCCATACGTGGGCGGTTACACCGGCAAGAACCCGCTGGATCGCTATCGCAACAAGGATCTGTACATCATCAAGCGCTAAGCTTGTGATGACAGGCCGGACCTGATCCGGCAAAAACGACCGGGTGTTTCCCTATTCGGGACCACCCGGTCTGGTTTACAAGAGGTGGTGGTTGCGGCCAGAACACCCGTCATGTGACCCGCTTTACCCAAGGGGTCATGCAACTGCTTCCGATCTGGAGAGTTTTTCCATGTGGTCTTACACCTTCCGGCGTGTATTGATGACGATCCCAACATTGTTGCTCGTCATTACCGTCTGTTACCTGATGTTGCATGCCACCCCCGGTGGCCCGTTTGATTCCGAGCGCAAGATCTCGGCGGCGGTTCTGGCCAACTTGCAGGCCAAATACAATCTCGATCTGCCCCTGTGGCAACAATATCTGCTGTACCTGAAGAGCCTGTTGCAAGGTGATCTGGGTGCATCTTTCCGTTATGCGGACTGGAGCGTGAACGATCTGGTGGCCAACGCCTTGCCAGTGTCTGCCCTTATCGGCGGTTCGGCCCTGGTGTTGTCCGTAATCATCGGCATCGTGCTGGGCACCATTGCCGCCTTGCGTCAGAACAGCATTGTCGACTACTTCGTGATGCTGATCGGCAATATGGGTAGTGCCTTCCCGTCCTTCGTGGTTGGCCCGGTGCTGATCCTGGTGTTCGCCATCTGGTTGTCCGTGCTGCCGGCCGGTGGCTGGAACGACTTCCAGCTGAGCTACATGATCCTGCCGGTTGCGCTGCTGACCTTCATCAACGTGTCGACCATCGGCCGTGTGATGCGTGGCAGCCTGATTGAAGTGATGAACTCCAACTTTATCCGCACGGCCAAGGCCAAAGGCCTGCCGATGGCGACCATCGTACTGCGTCACGCGATGAAGCCTGCGCTGATGCCGGTCATCTCGGTAGTCGGCCCGATTGCCATCGGTACCATTACCGGTGCCGTGGTGACCGAGTCGGTGTTCTCGCTGCCAGGTCTTGGCAAGCTGATCATCAATGGTGCCTCCAACCGTGACTACACCCTGGTGCTGGGTCTGGTGGTGCTGGTAACTGTGGTGGCTGTCCTGATCAACCTGCTGGTCGACCTGTGCTACGCACTGCTTGACCCGAAGATTCGCTACTAAGCGTGTCAGCCAACGTGATTTAGCGAGGATTTCTTCATGCTTTCCAAACAGAAACAACGTGATCTGGCCCAGGTTATCGAGGCCAACATCAACGCCGCTGCCGTTGAAGGTCGCAGCCCGTGGCGCGATGCGCGCGAGCGCTTCTTCCGCAACAAGGCCGCCGTCATCAGCCTGGTGTTGCTGACCATCATTGCCCTGGCCTGTATTTTCGGGCCCATGGTCCTGCCTCATTCCTATGAGGATACCGATTGGGATGCAATGAGCATGCCGCCGACCATGCTGAATGCCCACTATTTCGGCACTGACGAACTGGGTCGTGACTTGCTGGTACGCTGCCTGATCGGTGGTCGTATCTCGCTGATGGTTGGCCTGCTGGCAACCATCGCGTCGGTGACCATCGGCATCACCTGGGGTGCGATTGCCGGCTTCATGGGTGGCAAGGTTGACGCCATCATGATGCGTCTGGTCGACATGATGTATGCCGTGCCTTACCTCTTAATCGCCATCCTGATGGTGACCCTGCTGGGTCGCGAGTTCTACCTGGTGGTACTGACCATCACCGTGTTCTCGTGGATGGATATGGCGCGTGTAGTACGTGGCCAGACCCTGTCGATCAAGTCCAAGGAGTTCATCGAGGCGGCACACGCCATCGGCGTTTCCACTCCTAACATCATCTTCCGCCACATCGTGCCTAACCTGCTGGGCATCGTGGTGATCTACACCACCGTAACCGTACCGGGCGTGATCCTGACCGAGTCGGTACTGTCCTTCCTGGGCCTGGGCGTACAAGAGCCGATGACCAGCTGGGGCGTACTGATCGAAGATGGTACCGGCGTGATGGAAACCACTCCGTGGATTCTGCTGTTCCCGGCAGCCATGCTGTCCATCACCCTGTACTGCGCCAACTATATCGGCGACGGCCTGCGCGATGCGCTGGACCCGAAAGATCGTTAAGGAAACGCCATGAGTCTTCTGAAAGTAAACAACCTTGGCGTGCAGTTCCAGACTCCGGACGGCATCGTCAATGCAGTAAACGGCGTCAATTTCGAGCTGGATGCCGGCCAGACCCTGGGTATCGTGGGCGAATCCGGTTCGGGCAAGAGCCAGTCGGTACTCGCCATGATGGGCCTCTTGGCCAAGAATGGCCGCACCACCGGTGAAGCGCTGTACAACGGCAAGAATCTGCTGACCATGAGCCCGAAAGAGCTCAACACCATTCGTGGTGACCGTGTGTCGATGATCTTCCAGGACCCGATGACCTCGCTGAACCCCTACCTGACGGTAGAGCGCCAGATGACCGAGGTACTCGAGCTGCACAAGGGCATGACCCGTCGCGAAGCCAAAAAGCGCGCGATCGAGCTGCTGGAAGCCGTACGCATTCCTGAAGCCGCCCGTCGTATCGACATGTACCCGCACGAGTTCTCCGGCGGTATGCGTCAGCGCGTGATGATCGCCATGGCCCTGCTGTGCGAGCCGGAAGTGCTGATCGCCGACGAGCCAACCACCGCACTGGACGTAACCGTTCAGGCGCAGATCCTCAGCCTGCTGAAGGATCTGCAGCGTGACTTCGGTACCGCCATCATCATGATTACCCACGATCTCGGCGTGGTAGCCGGTCTGTGTGAAAAAGTGATGGTGATGTATGGTGGCCGCGCGATGGAATACGGCACCGCCGACAATATCTTCTATCAGCCATCCCATCCGTACACCATCGGTTTGCTGGGCGCGCTGCCGCGTCTGGACCATGATGGCAGCGAACTGGTCAGCATTCCGGGCAACCCGCCTAATATGGCTAACATGCCAAAAGGCTGTCCGTTTACCGAGCGTTGCAGCCATGCCACCGAGCATTGCGCCAACGTCCGTCCTGACCTGTTGCCGTCTGCGGCCAACCCTGCGGTACTGCGCGCCTGTCACAAGCCGGTTGCCGAATTGATTGTGGAGAGCAGCCATGGCTGAGAAAAAACTGCTTCTGTCGGTACGCGACGCCAAGGTGCACTTCAAGGTCAAGGGCGGCAAGGACTGGCCGTGGACACCGAAAAGAACGCTGAAAGCCGTTGATGGCGTGAGCTTCGACCTGTACGAAGGCGAGACACTGGGTGTTGTGGGTGAATCCGGTTGCGGCAAATCCACCCTGTCGCGTGCGATCCTGAACCTGATTCCGGATACCGCCGAGACCGGTGGTGAAATCGTGTGGATGGGCAAAGACCTGCGCAAGGGCAGCAAGAAAGACTGGCTGAACGTGCGCAAGGACATCCAGATGATCTTCCAGGATCCGCTGGCTTCGCTGAACCCGCGCATGACCATTGCCCAGATCATCGGCGAGCCGCTGCGCGTGCATCGTCCGGAGCTGGGCCCGGACGAAATCATGAAGCGCGTGCGTGCCATGATGGTGAAGGTCGGCTTGCGCGAGCAGATGATCAACCGCTACCCGCACGAGTTTTCCGGTGGCCAGTGCCAGCGTATCGGCATCGCCCGTGCGCTGATTCTCGAGCCCAAGCTGATTATCTGTGACGAGCCGGTATCGGCACTGGACGTGTCGATTCAGGCGCAGATCATCAACCTGCTGAAAGAGCTGCAACGCGAAATGGGCCTGGCGCTGATTTTCGTGGCGCACGATCTGGCCGTGGTGAAGCACATTTCCGACCGCATCCTGGTGATGTATCTGGGCCGCGAAATGGAACTGGCCGAGAAGCACGCGCTGTACGATAACCCGACGCATCCGTACACCCGTGCCTTGCTGTCGGCGATTCCGATTCCGGATCCTAAGCTCGAGCGCAACAAGGTGATCCAGATCCTGCAAGGCGATTTGCCAAGCCCGATGAATCCGCCATCCGGTTGCGTGTTCCGTACCCGCTGCCCGCAGGCGGTGGACAAGTGTGCCGGCGAGCGTCCGGTGCTGCGTCGTCTGAACGCAGAAACCCAGTGCTCCTGCATTCTGTCCTGATGCTGTAACAAAGGTTGGCCGCAAGTCATGCGGCCAACCTTGCCAATAAAAAACGCCGCTCATCCTGTATGAGCGGCGTTTTTTATTGGCAAGTCGAAGTTGTGTATCTGCGGGTGAAGTTCGGACTTGGCATCTTGTGTTGTTGCCTGCCGGCAGCCGTAGCGTTGTCAGCATAAGGCCCGAAGCCAATTCAGCGATTCGCGGCAGCGGTGTTGTGCTGTGTGTCAGTGATGTTGTGCATGCCGTGACAATGTGCGCTGCAATATGCATTTTGCACGATAGAATCCGTTTCTATCAGCATTCACCGCAGGGTAGGCTATGTATATCGGGGAGTTGGCAAACATTACCGGCCTGAGTATCAAGGCCATTCGCCATTATGAAGAAATCGGCCTGATCAAGGCCCCGGCCCGCAAGGGGCAGTACCGGATTTATGACCAGAGCTATGTGCCGCTGCTTGGCATGATTACCCTGGCGAAAAGCTTGGGTTTTTCCTTGCTTGAACTGCAAACCATTGCGAAAGCCAAGACCCGGCAAGGTCTGGTGCCCATGGACTTGCTGCGGCAAGAAATCGGCATCAAGCGGGCCAGCCTGACGGCGCAACGGGATCAAATCAATGGCATGCTAGAGGGGCTGGTACAGCTGGAGCAGAGCGTGATTCAGCACAATGAGTGTTTATTGCAATCGCTGCAAAAACCGTCTTGACTCTCCTGTTAGGGGGAGGGTTTACGCTGGGTACTCGATGACAAACACGAGGAGACGCAGCATGAAAACCGCTTTCATTACCGGTGCAACATCAGGGATTGGTCTGGCTATGGCGCAGCAATTGTCGCAGCAGGGCTACGCATTGATCCTTCATGGACGCAATGCCGCGAAGTTGGCCGAGCTGCAAGACAGGCTTGCCAATGTCAGCCTGGTCATCGCGGCGGATCTGGCCGATGCGACGCAGCAAGACGATCTGCTGGCAAACCTCGCGCAGTATCCGGGCAGGATTGATGTGGCGATCAATAATGCGGGTTATGGCTTGTATGGCAAGTGTCTTGATTTGCCGAGTGCCGACATCGACGCCATGCTGGCGGTGAATCAGATGGCAGTGATCAAGCTGAGTCGTTATTTTGCTGCTCGCATGAGTGCGCAAGGTGGGGGCCATATCCTGAATGTCGCCTCGACGGCAGCCTACCAGCCGCAGCCACTCATGGCGGCTTATGCGGCAAGCAAGGCATTTGTGGCGCACTTTACCGAAGCGCTGGCGATGGAAATGAAGCCGCTTGGCGTGCATCTGATGGTTTTGTCCCCGGGACGCACCGATACGGATTTTTTCAAACTGAACGGTAGTGATCTTGGCAAGGGCGGCAAGGGGACGTTTGCTGCCAAACACCGGATTTCTCCGGTCAAAGTGGCAAGACTTGGCCTGAATGCCTTGTTCCGCGGCAAATTCCGTGAAATTCCGACTTTTGAAAACAAGCTCTTTGTTTTCCTGAATCGCATCTTGCCAAGAAATTTCGTACTCAATCTCTATCACAAGGCCATGCAGAATATCTGACTGAGCTGTGGATACAGGGCTGTCGGTGCAGCTGAAACTGTCGGTTTAAAGCAGAGATGCGCCGGTTTTTCTGATCCTTTTCGCCTCAATATCAAATCCGGCCGTCAGCCTTGCGGCCAAGCTTGCAAGATCAAACGCCGTTCACCATGGGGATGAACGGCGTTTGTTTTTGGGCTGGTGCTCAAGCCTTTGCGGCTCTGGGGCCTGGCGGGCGGCATTCACTTTATCGGAAAATTGTAATAATATAACGTTCATTTTGATATTGATTCTTAATACTTTGACGATGTGTAGAAAGATGCAAAAGAAACAGGTTTTCCCGAACGCGGTGGCGGCACTGCTGGCAGGCGTGGCCTTAGTGGCACCGGCTTATGGCAAGACATTGCAGATGGTTGGCCCGTGGGAAATCCACGGTATTGATCCGTCCACCAGCAACGGCATCATGTTTACCCGCTTGCAGGTGGCCGAGACGCTGCTTGATGCGGATGATCACGGCAAGCTGCGTCCCGGCCTCGCCACGGCGTGGCAGTCGTCTGCCGATCAGCTGAGCTGGCGCTTCAGCCTGCGTCGCGGTGCAGTGTTTCATGACGGCACGCCAGTTACGGCTGCCAGCGTGGTGGCGGCGCTGGAGCGGGCGCGCAAAAAGCCGGGCGTGATGGAAAGTGCGCCGATCAGCAAGATCAGCGCCGACGGCCATGCGGTCATCGTCAGCTTGAGCAAGCCATTCTCGCCATTGCCGGCGGTGTTTGCCCATGCCAATACCCAGATTCTGGCGCCTGCGGCATATGCGGTGGATGGGGCGGTGAAGGGCGTGATCGGCAGCGGCCCTTACCGGATCACCCTGCTGGCGCAGCCGCAAAAGGTTGTCGTGTCGGCGTTTTCGCAATGGCAGGGTGCAAAGCCGGCGATCAAGGAAGTCAGCTATATGGCCGTTGGCCGCAGCGAAAGCCGCGCATTGATGGCCGAGAGTGGCCAGGCCGATATTGCACTGGGGCTGGATCCGGTCAGTCTGGTGCGCTTGAAGCAGCAGGCTCGCGTCAATATCGCCTCTGTGACCCTGCCGCGTTCCATCCAGATCAAGTTCAATGGCGGGCACAAATTCCTGAGTGATGTGAAGGTGCGTCGTGCCATCAGCCAGTCGCTGAACCGCCCGGCAATGGCCACCGCCTTGCTGCGTGACCCGCAAATGGCTGCCACCCAGTTGTTTCCGCCTAGCATGGGGCAGTGGCATCAGAAAGCGCTGCCTGCACTGGCGTATCAGCCGCAGCAGGCCAGCAAGCAGTTGGCCGCAGCAGGCTGGACGCCGGGTAGCGACGGCATCTTGCAGCGCAATGGCGAACGCTTCGAGCTGACCTTGCGCACCTTCCCGGATCGCCCAGAGCTGCCGGTGCTGGCAACGGCCTTGCAAGACCAACTGCGTAAGGTAGGCATCCAGCTGCATGTGAAGATCGGCAATTCCAGCGAGATTCCGGCTGGTCATAAGGACGGTTCGCTGGAACTTGGTCTGTATGCGCGCAATTACGCTTTGGTGCCGGAGCCTTTGGTGACCCTGCTGGGGGACTTTACCGATGACGGTGCTGACTGGGGCGTGATGAAGTGGCAGAACGCCGAGCTGAGCAAGACCTTGGCTGCATTGGCACATGGTGGTTTGACGCCGGTACAGGCGGCAGCAGCCCGACTGAAAGTTGCCGGTATTCTGCAAAGCGAGCAACCAGTAATGCCGATTGCTTGGTATCGCCAGAGCGCGGCAGTCAGCAAAAAGCTGCAGGGTGTCGTGCTGGATCCGCTAGAGCGTTCCTATCGTCTGACCGGCATGTCGTGGGTGAAATAATGTCCGGAACCTTGACTGCAGGACTGGGCAGGATTCTGCTGCAGCGCCTGCTGCAGGCCTTGATCGTGTCCCTGTTGGTGGCTGCGCTGTGCTTTCTGATCGTGCAGCAGCTGCCGGGCGACATGGCATACCGCATCGCGGCCGGCCGTTACGGCTACGACTATGTGAATGCGGCCGCGGCGGAATCGGTACGACAGGAGCTGGGCCTGCACTTGCCGGCCTGGCAGCAGTTCGGGCAATGGTTGCAGCAAATGGCGACGGGGAACCTCGGCCAGTCGCTGGTGACCGGTGCGGCCGTCGTTGACGACATCGCGCTGCAGCTGGGGGCGACGTTGCAGCTGTCCTTGCTGGCGATGGCCATGTCGGTGCTGTTGGGCTTGCCTCTGGGCATAATCAGCGGCTTGCGGCCCGGGGGCTGGCCTGACCGGCTGGTGCTGGCCTGGAGTGTGGCCATGCGTGCCTTGCCGCCGTTTTTGCTGGGGCTGGTGCTGATGCTGGGCCTGGCGGTGCAGCTGGGCTGGCTGCCGGTGGCTGGGCATGGCGAGGAGGCGAACATGATCCTGCCGGCGCTGACACTGGGCCTGGGCTTGTCCGGACTGACCGCCCGCATCGTGCGCGACAGCGTGGTGCAGGTGGTGCAGTCGGACTACTACCGTTTTGCCCTGACAAAGGGCTTGTCGCCGCGCGTGGTGTTCTGGCGGCATGGTCTGCGCAATATCGGCGTGACCGTGGTGTCTTACGCCAGCGTGCAGCTGATCTTGCTGATCGAAGGCGTGGTGGTGGTCGAGAGCCTGTTTGCCTGGCCCGGTATCGGGCACGCGCTGGTGCATGCCATTTTCTGGCGTGATGTGCCGATGATCCAGGGTTGCACGCTGGTGCTGGCATGGCTGTTTGTGTTGATGAATACCGCTACCGATGTGTTGTGTCTGGCCATCGATCCACGCGGCGCGGCGGAGTAGGTGATGAATGGTGTAAACAAAGGTTGGCCGCAAGTTTGCGGCTTGCTGTTGCTGGCGGGCGTGGTGCTGTTTGCCACGCTGGGGCCGTGGTTGTGGCCGGATTATGCGACGCAGGATCTGATGCGGTTTCTCGCCGCGCCGGATCTTGCCGAGCCGTTCGGGCGCGACCACCTTGGTCGCAGCGTGATGGCGCGGTTGGCCAGTGCTGCGCAACTATCGTTGTGGCTGGGTGTGCTGTGCGTGTTGACGGCGGCAGCGCTGGGCTCCTTGCTGGGCGTGCTGTCGGCCTGGCGTGGCGGTTGGATGGATATGGTGTTGCGCAGTATTGCCGATGGCGTGCTGGCGTTGCCGGGTTTGCTTATCGTGCTGATTTTCTCTGCGATGACGCAGGGCGGCTTCATCACGCTTTACATCGGCCTGGCGCTGGCACAGTGGGTCGAATACTACCGGATGGTGCGTGCGCGAAGCCGGCAGATTCTGGCGAGCCCACATGTCGAGGCTTCGCAGTTGCTGGGCTTTGGTGTGCCCTACATTGTGCGGCGTCACCTGTGGCCGGAGTTGGCACCGATGCTGCTGACCATGATGAGCTTCGGACTGGCCACCGCGATCGTGGCCTTGTCTACGCTGGGCTTTGTCGGGGTCGGCGTCAAACCGCCGATTCCGGAGTTGGGGCAAATGATGACCGAGGCGCTCCCTTTTTATCATGAGGCCCCGTGGCTGTTGCTGGCGCCGGTCGGCTTGCTGGCCATGACCTTGAGTGGCCTGGTATTGGCCAGACCGGAGGGAGTCCGCACATGAGTACGATTTATCTTTCGGGTGTTGCGGTCTATCAGGGTAATCATTGCCTGTTGTCGGCCCTGGATCTTGCGATCGAACCTGGTCAGGCGTTGACCATTCTGGGTGAGAGCGGCTCCGGCAAGTCTTTGCTGGCGCATGCCATCATGGGAACCTTGCCGCCAGAGTTGCAGGCGCGTGGCCAGCTGCATTGCGGCACGCGTCAGTATGATCTGGCCAATGCGGCCAACCTTCGCCAACTATGGGGACGCGAGCTAGCCATTCTGCCGCAGGAGCCGGTGATGGCGCTGGATCCGACCATGAGGCTGTTGCCGCAGGTCGCCGAGGGGCGCTGGCAGGAGCCGGCAGGCGCATGGCAGTACGCGCGTCAGGCACTGGCGACGCTGGGTTTGAGTCGTGCGGCTCAGCATTATCCGCACCAGATCTCGGGAGGCATGGCACAGCGCGCCGCCTATGCGGCAGCCACGATAGGCGGTGCCCGCTTGCTGATTGCGGACGAGCCTTCCAAGGGGCTGGATGAGGAAGCATGCGATACGCTGATCTGGCAATTGCGAAAGCATCTGGCCAACGAGCAATGCCTGCTGACGATTACCCACGATATCCGTGTGGCACGTGCCCTTGGTGGCCGGATCCTGGTCATGCGTGCTGGCATGGTGGTAGAGCAGGGTGAGGCTATGCAGCTATTGCGACAGCCGCAGCATGACTACAGCCGACAGCTGCTGGCAGCCGAGCCGCAGGCCTGGCCAGCGGAAGAGTATCCACCGGCCGGCGAATGGCTGCTGCGTGGCGACGGCGTGGGCAAAAGCTATGCAGGGCGGCCGCTGTTTGCACCGCAGGATATTGTCTTGCATCAGGCAGAGCGTGTGGCACTGCTGGCGCCAAGTGGCATCGGTAAAACCACGCTGGGCAATATGCTGATCGGGCTATTGCCGCCGGATCGGGGGCGGGTCTTGCGTTCCGCCAGTGTGAGCGCCAGCGGGCTGCAGAAACTGTATCAGGACCCGGTACAGGCATTTGCCCCGCGCATCAGCCTGCGTACGGCATTTGCTGATCTGCTGCAGCGGCATCGTCTGCCCCGCGCCCCCTTGGCCGATCTGATGGCGCGTTTGCAGCTGGATGAGTGCTTGCTGGATCGCTTGCCATCGCAAGTATCCGGAGGCGAACTGCAGCGTCTGGCGCTGATTCGTGTGCTCTTGCTGCGCCCACAGCTACTGTTTGCGGACGAACCAACGTCACGGCTGGACCCGCTAAGCCAGCAGCAGACCATGCGTTGCCTGCTGGATGAACTGGCGCGTATCGGTTGTGCGCTGCTGCTGGTTACGCATGACAAGGCCTTGGCGGAAAAGACCTGCAGTCGCAGTCATCTGTTGCAGGCGGCAAGCTGAAGCAAGCAGTTGGCTGCTAGCCCTTGCTTGTCTGTCTGCCAATAAAAAAGCCGGTGCGATTGTTCGCACCGGCTTTTTTCATGCTGTGTAGCGGCTTAGCTCAGCTGGCCATGACACTGCTTGTAGCGCTTGCCGCTGCCGCAAGGGCAAGGGTCGTTGCGGCCAACACGCAGGCCTTGGGCGGCGAGGGCTTCGGGCGAGAACGGATTCTCTTCACCCTCGGCCAGTGCCGGTGCATGAGCGTGCTGCATCTGCATATCGCTGACTGCGTGCGGGGCAACGGCTTCGGCATCGGCTTCGGAACGTACTTGCACGGTCATCAGCACGCCGACGACGTTGCGCTTGATGCGATCCAGCATGCCGGCGAATAGCTCGAAGGCTTCGCGCTTGTATTCCTGCTTCGGGTTTTTCTGCGCATAGCCGCGCAGATGGATGCCCTGACGCAGATGATCCATCGCCGACAAGTGTTCGCGCCAGTTGTTGTCCAGCATCTGCAGCACCAGGCTGTGTTCAAACTGACGGATGGCCGTTTCGCCGGCCAGCTCGACCTTGCGCTGGTATTCGCTGCTGGCCAGATTCAGGATGCGCTCGCGGATATCAGGAATATCCAGAGTCGGCTCGTCCTTGATCCACTGGGCAACCGGTGCGTGCACCTGGTATTCGGTTTCCAGCAGTTTTTCGAGGCCGGGCAGATCCCACTGCTCTTCGAGCGACTCGGGCGGAATGTGCTGGTCGACGGCTTCGCCGATCACGTCATTGCGCATGTTTTCGATGATCTGCGAGGCGTCGAGATCGGCGAGGATTTCGTTACGCTGCTGGTAGATCACCTTGCGCTGGTCGTTGGCTACATCATCGTATTCCAGCAATTGCTTGCGGATGTCGAAGTTGCGGCCTTCCACCTTGCGCTGGGCATTCTCGATCGAGCGGCTGACCCAGGTATGCTCGATGGCTTCGCCGTCCGGCATCTTGAGTTTGTCCATGATCATGGCGACGCGATCGCCGGCGAAGATGCGCAGCAGCGGGTCTTCCAGCGACAGGTAGAAGCGGCTGGCACCGGCATCGCCCTGACGGCCGGCACGGCCGCGCAGCTGGTTGTCGATACGACGCGATTCGTGGCGTTCGGTACCGATGATGTAGAGACCGCCTGCGGCCAACACCTGCTCCTGACGCTTTTTCCATTCGGTGCGGATGGTTTCGATACGCGCATGCTTGTCGGCATCGGACAGGCTGTCATCGGCTTCGACGGCCTTGATGTCGGCTTCCGGATTGCCGCCCAGTACGATGTCGGTGCCACGACCGGCCATATTGGTGGCGACGGTAATCATGGCGGCACGACCGGCCTGGGTGATGATGTCGGCTTCGCGCGCATGTTCCTTGGCGTTCAGCACATTGTGCGCGAGGCCGGCTTCAGTCAGCAGGCGCGATACCAACTCGGAGTTTTCGATGCTGGTGGTACCCACCAGTACCGGCTGGCCTTTTTGCTGGCATTCCTTGATATCGGCAATGATTGCAGCGTATTTCTCGCGGGCAGAGCGGTAGATCTTGTCCTGATGATCCTTGCGCACCATCGGGCGGTTGGTCGGGATCACCACGGTTTCCAGCGCATAGATGTTCTGGAATTCGAAAGCTTCGGTATCGGCAGTACCGGTCATGCCGGCCAGTTTGCTGTACAGGCGGAAGTAGTTCTGGAAGGTGATCGAGGCGAGAGTCTGGTTCTCGCGGTTGATCTGTACGCCTTCCTTGGCTTCGACCGCCTGGTGCAGGCCGTCAGACCAGCGACGGCCGGCCATCAGGCGGCCGGTGAATTCGTCAACGATGACGATTTCGCCGTCTTGTACCACGTAGTGCTGGTCAAGCTGGAACAGGGCATGGGCTTTCAGCGCGGCATTCAGGTGATGCATGAGGCTGATGTTGGCCGCAGAGTACAGGCTGTCGCCTTCCTGCAGCAGGCCCATATTGCCAAGGATCTGCTCGGCGTGTTCGTGGCCGGCTTCGGACAACAGTACGCTGTGTGCCTTTTCATCGACCCAGTAATCGCCAGCGCCGTCTTCGGTTTCCTGCTTGATGAGCTGCGGCGGAACGCTGTTCATCAGCTGGTACATCGCCACATTGTCATCGGCCGGACCGGAGATGATCAGCGGGGTACGTGCTTCGTCAATCAGGATGGAGTCTACTTCGTCGACAACGGCGTAGTGCAGCGGACGCTGTACCTTCTCGCCGATGGAGAACACCATATTGTCGCGCAGGTAGTCGAAGCCGAATTCGTTGTTGGTGCCGTAGGTAATGTCGGCATTGTAGGCAGCCTGCTTGTCGTCATGCGACATCTGGCTGAGGTTGACGCCAACGCTCAGGCCCAGGAAGTTGTACAGCTTGCGCATGATGCCGGCGTCGCGGCTGGCCAGGTAGTCGTTGACGGTAATGACGTGAACGCCATTGCCGCTCAGGGCATTCAGGTAAACCGGCAGGGTGGCGACCAGGGTCTTGCCTTCACCGGTACGCATCTCGGCAATCTTGCCGTGATGCAGCACCATGCCGCCGATCAGCTGTACATCAAAGTGACGCATGCCCAGCACGCGTTTGGACGCTTCGCGGCAGACGGCAAAGGCCTCCGGCAGCAGGGCATCCAGTTTTTCGCCCTTTTGCAGGCGTTCGCGGAATTCAGGAGTCTTGGCCGCCAGTGCCTCGTCGGTCAGGGCAGCCATGCTGCCTTCCATGGCGTTGATACGCGCCACGACCTGCCGGTATTCCTTCAGCAGACGATCGTTACGACTGCCGAATACTTTCTTGAGTAGGGTCGAAATCATTATCGGGACATCCAGCGGCCAGCAGGCCGAAAAAAATGGCTTAAAGTTTAGCACAGCAATAACCTCCCAACATGGGGGCATTGCGTTGTCACGTCAATAGTGGGCGAGATGCTTTTCGCGCTATCTCTGCCAGTTTTCGGCAAGGGGCGCTTGCTCGGTTAAAATGGGCATAAGCCTTTCTATTGAGACATATCGCCATGAGCAGCAAGCATCTGAGCAGTTTTACGCGGGGGGATAGTCGACTGGCCTCGTTGACGGATCGTGCCCATGCTATTTTGCAGCTGGACAAGGCCTTCAAGCGGATCTTGCCGGGGACGCTGGGTTCCTTCTGTCAGGTGGCCTGCGTGCGGGAGGGGGAACTGGTCGTTTATGCGCATAACGGCACGGTAGCAGCCCGCTTGCGACTCTTGGGTAACAGTTTGTTGCAACCCTTGCTGAAGCAGGGCTATCCGCTGAAAAGCGTGCGTATCAAGGTAATGCCGGTCGTGCCGCGACGTGAACATCAAAAATCGTTCCAGTTGTCCGAGGCCGGTCTGGAGGCTTTTGCCCAGAGCCTGGAAAAGTTGCGCGTACCGGAAGTGCGGGCCGCGGTTGAGGCATTGCTGGCAAGACGGAACAAATAATCAATTATTGAAATTGATTAAAATCAACGATATTTCAATCAAAAGTAATACGCATGCAATATCTTGTCAGAATTGATTTTTTCAGCAATCTGGCATGAGAAGCGATGCGAAATATCAAGATTGGTTTACGGCTGGCGATGGCCTTTATTGCCATCATTGTGCTGGTCGTGGTGATGCTGCTGCTGCAACTGGGTGGCCTTGCCAGCATGCGCGACCGCATGAACGATGTAGCAAAAGATCACAACAAGCTGGTCGAACTGGCGACCGAGCTGACTTATAACCTGCAGATCCAGCGCACCCTTTACCGTGATGCCGTGATGTATCCGGATCAGCCAACCAAGCAAAAAGCCATCGACAAGATGGCGCAGACGCGTGCCCAGTACGATGAAGTCATCAAGAAGATGGAGGCGCACTGGCAGCAGTTTCCATCCCAGAATGGCGAGCGCGAACTGATGACGCGTGCCGCCCAGTTGCGTCAGCATGCCGAGCCGGTGATCGACAAGATGATGCAGCTGGGTCTGGCAGGCGATACGGCTGGCGCGATCGATGTCATGAACAAGGAGCTGATTCCGGCGGTGAAGCCCTGGCGCGAGAGTCTTGAGGCGCTGATCCGTACCGAGCAGGAACTGAATGGCAAAGCTTTGCAGGCAGCTGAAGACAGCTATACCCAAGCCTTTTATCTGAGTCTTGGAAGTGGTGCAGTGTTGCTGTTGTTGTCGGCACTGGCTGGCTGGCTGATTACCCGCAGTATTACCCGGCCGATGGCCGAGATGGTTAGTGCAGTTCAGGCCGTCGCTGCTGGCGATCTGAGTGTGCATTTCCCGCAGGGTGGCAAGGATGAGACGGGCATGGTGGTTGATGCGCTGCAGAATATGTCCGGCAGCCTGTCGCACAGTGTGGGCAAGGTAAAACATGGTGCCTGTGAGTTGCAGGACATGGCAGATGGTCTGTCGCAGCTGGCTACCCAGCTGTTGGCGACGGCAAGAGAGCAATCACATTCGTCGGCCAACTCCGCAGCAGCTATCGAAGAACTGTCCGAAAGCATTGCTGCCGTAGCTGAGGTCAGTCAGGGCATGAAGTTGGCCGCAGGGGATACCGCAGAGATTGCCAAACGGGGTAATGAAGAACTGCACACCCTGGTTGGCGAGGTAAATCACGTCGAGCAGATCGTGCAGAACGTGGCCGAGCTGGTTGCCAGCTTCCTGACCAAGAGCCGCGAGATTGCCGGTATGACGCGCGAAGTGCGTGACATTGCCGACCAGACCAATCTGTTGGCGCTGAATGCTGCCATTGAGGCCGCACGAGCGGGCGAGCAGGGCCGTGGCTTTGCGGTAGTGGCGGATGAAGTACGCAAGCTGGCGGAGAAGTCTTCGGCCTCGGCCAGCGAGATCGATAGGGTAACCGCGTCGCTTGATCAGCAATCTGCCACGCTGGAAGGCGCGATCGGCGAAGGGTTGGCCGCACTGGGCAAGAGCCGCGAGTATGTGCAAAGCGTGAGCGAAGGGCTGGCGCAGAGTGCTGACAGCAGTGCCAAGAGCGCGTCGCAAGCGCAGAGCGTGGCCGATGCCATGCAGGAGCAGCAGACCGCGAGTCGTGATCTGGCGGCCAGCATGGAGCGTGTCGCTGCCTCGGCCGAGCAAAGTGCCTCTGCGGCCGAGAGTCTTAGCGACAATGTAACGAGGCTGGTTACCACGGCTGATGGCCTGAACCAGAGTGTTGCCTATTTCAAGGTCAGCTGAATCAGGCAACTTGAATACCAGTGTTGCTTTGTCGTAGCAATTACAGCAAAGGTGAAGTGATTGCTGGATAGGCAAGGCTGGAACTGCTTATGCTGCAAAGCAATAACCTCACACCGGTATGCTCATGCAGCTCAGTTCACATCCATGGCGGCGGGTCTTGAATGACGAGGCCCATGCCCGCCCGCCGGCGGCGATTCCGTCGCCGGCCCGAATTTCTACATTATCCCTGCTGTTTGATGATGAAGGCGTCGCGCAGCGCCAAGCCTTCCGTCAGCTGGCCAGCCTTCTGGGGCAATCCTTGCCGCAGGAGCTGGGCGCGCAACATACGCTGGTGGCTGGTGACCTGACGATACGTTGGGCGCTGCATACCGAGTTTGTCCGTTACACCTTCATTATCAGCGGTCATCACGGCGACCCGTTCGAGCGGACCGTGCTGGATCGTCTGCCCGAGTCATGGTTGGCCGCATTGCCCGGGCAGTTGCTGGTGGCCATGCATGCGGTGCTGCTGGATGCGGTGCAGGAGCGCGAGCCAAAGGCCTTGTCGGCGGACTGGTTTGGCGGGCATGAGCTGATTGGTGCCGAAATCGGTGATGGCAATGGCCTCGCCTATACCGATTTGCGCTTGCACCCCGATGCGCGGCTGGCGGAAGGCTTCAGCCGCTATGTGGTGGTGGATCGCAAGATGGGGCCGTCGCAGAATGGCCGCATGTTGCAGCGCCTTTTCGAGATGGAGAGCTATCGCATGCTGGCTTTGCTGGCCCTGCCGGAAGCCAAGCGGCAGACGCCGGAAATCAGCCGGCTGGGAACCCAGCTGCGCCGCATTACCGAGCGGATGGCGGCGCAGAGCGACATCGACAGCGAGTTGCTGGACGAGCTGACCGAGCTGTCGGCACAGGGCGAGCAATTGATTGCCGAGAGCCAGTACCGTTTTGCGGCTGCGCGTGCGTATTACCAGCTGGTCGAGCGGCGTATTGCCGAATTGCGCGAACAGCGGTTGCCGGGTTTGCAGCCGTTTCACGAGTTTATGGAGCGCCGTCTTGCACCGGCGATGGCCACCTGTAATACCGTGGCGCAAAGGCAGGAGCGGCTGATGGCGCGCTTGCAGCGCAGCACGGCTTTGTTGCGTACACGGGTGGAGGTGGTGCATGAGGCGCAGAATCGTGCCTTGCTGGCCAGTATGGACAAGCGGGCGGCTATCCAGCTGCGTTTGCAGGAAACCGTAGAAGGCTTGTCGGTTGGCGTGCTGACCTATTACGCGGTCGGTTTGCTGTCGTATCTGTTCAAGGCGCTGAAGGCCGCGGGGCTGGGGCTGAATTACGAGCTGGCAACCGGCCTGTCAGTGCCGCTGGTGGCACTTGGCGTATGGTGGAGCATGCGACGCTTGCGTCGCAGTCTTGGCCATTGAGTGCCTGCAATAAAAAAGCCGGACTTGTCCGGCTTTTTTGTGTAGTGCGCTTAGCGGGTTTGTTCGAGCAATTCGATGCGTTGCAATAGCTCGGCCACGGTCTGCTCCAGTGCCTCGACCCGTTGCTGCAGCGCCGGATTGTCTTGCTGAGTGTTGCCGGTAGCAAGGTCGTTTTCATCTTGTGGATGCAACAGGTGGCACCAGCGTGCCTCGCGTGCGCCGGCTTGCTTGGCCATTTTGTGAGCCAGCGGCGGAAACTTGTCTGCCAGTGCTTGCAGTGCAGTTTCGACCTCTTCGGCACCGGAGAAATTGTAGACGCGGCCGGCGCGGGTGCGGATTTCGGCCGCCGTCTGTGGGCCGCGCAGCATCAGCATGGCCAGTGCGGCCAACTTTGCGCCGTCTATATTCCAGGCATAGTTGAGGCGGTGTTCGTACTTGCTGACACGGCTGCCGGCAGGCAGGCGGACATTGATCAGCTTGTCCTGCAGCAGCTCGTCGAGGGTGCGCGACAGCTCGCTTTCGTCCAGTTGCATCACCGGTTCGCGGCTGGTCAGCTGATTGCAGGCAGTCTGCAAGGCATTCAGGGTCAGGGGATAGCTATCCGGGGTCAGGGCCTGCTTTTCGATCAGTGCCCCCAGAATGCGTACCGCGGCGGGGCTCAGTTGCATGCTCTCCATAATGCTTCTCCTTGTAAGTTGTCAGGCCATGATAAGGGATTCTGCCTGGCCTTGCCGGCTTGACAGCGCAGGCAGATTTGCTCACGCTTTCGGGTTTTTCAGGAGCCTGACAATGCAACGTATCGATCTGCTGCTGGTCGCCCAGGGTTTGGCGGCTTCCCGTACGGCGGCGCAGGCCCTGCTGTCGGCTGGGCGCGTGAGTATTTCTGATGGCGGCGTGGCTCGTGTGATCAGCAAAGCCAGCCAGAAATTCCCCGAAGACAGTGTTTTTGTCATCGAGCCTGACGAAGCGGATCGCTATGTGTCGCGAGGCGGTCTCAAGATGGCCGGTGCCTTGCAGCAGGCCGGTCTGGAAATTGATGGCTGGACGGTGCTGGATGTCGGCCAGTCAACAGGCGGGTTTACCGATTGCGTATTGCAGTACGGTGCGCGACGCGTCGTGGGGGTGGATGTGGGTCATGGCCAGCTGGCCGAACGACTGCAACAGGACGAGCGCGTGGTGTTTTTCGAAGGCATCAATGCGCGGGCGCTGGATCACGAGGCCATTCAGGCAGCGAATGGCGGCGAGCTGTTCGATCTGATGATCTGCGATGTGTCCTTCATCTCCTTGCAGCTGGTGTTTCCATCGGCACTGCCGATGATCAAGCCGGGCGGAACCTTGCTTAGCCTCGTCAAGCCGCAATTCGAGGTTGGCCGCAGCGGCCTTGGGCATGGCGGCATTGTGCGAGATGAAAAGCTGTATGTCGGCGTCGAGGATCGCATCACTGCGCTGGTGAACGAACTGGGATTTCAGCGGCTGGGCTGGTTTGACAGCCCGATCAAGGGTGGCGACGGCAACCGTGAATTTTTCATCCACGCTCGCCGTCTGGCCTGAGCTGGCTGATCAGCCTGCGGTGACGACGGCAGGGTTGTCGTCGTCTTCCGGGTTGCGTACAACCAGCAGTGGTACAGCGGTGCGGCGCATCACATCTTCGGCAAAACTGCCCATCAGCAGGTGTTTCCAGCCTTTGCGACCATGCGTGCCAATTACCAACAGGTCGCTGTTTTCAGCTTGGGTATAGCTGACCAGCACACTGGCGAGCGCGGCACCGCCTTCTGCGGCATCCAGTAACACCGGAACGGCTTGTACACCCTGACTTTCGGCCAGCTTGCCGGCCTCCTCCAGAATCTTGCTGCCTTGCTGGCGGGCTTCGTCATACAAGGCCTGGCTATCCAGTAGCCCGACATTTTCGATGGCAAAATCATGCACGGAAACAACGTGCACGAGAGAGAGTCGTGCCTTGCATAGCTGTGCCAGGCGCACCGCCTCGATCAGCGCCGGATTGGCATTGTGGCTTCCATCAAGAGCGATAGTGATATGGCGGTACATGAGCAACTTCCCCTGTAAACAATAGTCATACTATTGTGGCCAGTTGTTGAGTCTATTGCAGCAATTTATGTAAATAAACTTGATAGGAAACAAATGCTTGAAACAGGTTTAACAGTTCATGATTTAGTATTTTTACGGATTTGATTTAAAACCCTTTGGCAGTAGACTCGTATCTCAGCTTGAAGGAGTGCTTGCATTGTTTACTTGGTTTGTTGTCGGTGCATTGGTATTTTTTGCGGTTCTTTACTGGGTTTTCTTTATCCGCCCGGCGAGGGAGCAGGCAAAAGTACGCACATTATTGCGCAATAGCCAGATGCAGCGTCGCTATGCCGCGCACACCCAATCCGTTGCCGTCGAGCAGGAGACACATCTTACTGGTCGCGCTTATGGCGCCTTGTTGCGTATGGCACATGGCGACAGGCAAAAAGTCGAGCTCTGGATCGTTGAATTACAGCGCCAGATGCCAGGTGTTACTCGTGTTCACGCAATTGAAATTCTGGCTGAACGCTCCTTGGCGCCACAGGCGGTTCCAGCCTGATTGTTATTGTCTTCAGTCTTCGGATGTCTGGTTATGCCATGCGTGAATGCGGTTTCTGCCTGCGTGTTTGGCCGCATACATGGCCAGGTCGGCGCGTTTCAGCCATTCGCTAAGTGATTCAGACGGGTGCCGATCGGCGAGACCAAAAGATGCGGTAATCATCAGAGGTGGCGTCTCAACCAACGGTGTGCTGATCAGCAGGGTACGGATCGACTCGCAGCGCCGTAACGCTTCCCTTGCATTCATGCTGAATACCAGCAAGAACTCTTCCCCTCCCAGACGGGCCAGATACTCTCCAGAGTGCAGTGTTGAAGATATCCGTTTGGCCATGCCTTGCAGCACCTGATCTCCCATGTCGTGACCATGCTCGTCGTTGATTCTCTTGAAGTGATCAATATCAAACATCACCAGGCAGAGTGGCCCATCCTCCATCATGAACTGCTGCAGCAAGGCCAGAATGGCTCTTCTGTTGAGTAGCTGGGTCAGTTCATCATGTCTGGCCATCTGGGTAATCGTCGACAGGGCATGTTGCAGTCTGCGGTGCTCGTCCTGTAGCGCCGCGAGAGCCTGTTCTGTCCGGATATTGGCATCCATCAGTTCGCTGCTCAGCTGATTGGCCTCGACAATGGCCCGTATGCCGCGTATCAGCTGGCGATTGATGGTCAGGCTGTAAATGCCTAACAGGATCAGGTAAACCGTGCCCGAGATGGCAACGTATGAATCCAGTACCGTGTGTTCCGGTTGTTGTGCGTGAATGATGATGGGCAAGAGTATGCCGCACAGAAAGCTCATCGCCGCCGACCAGAACATGGACTGGACAATGACAACGACGGCCGCGACACCACACAAGACCAGATAGACCATCAGCGTCATGGCAGTACTGGCTTCCGGCAGCAGAAACCAGACCACGATGCCCCAGCAAGTGCCGAGCAGCCACTTGCTGAAACAATAATGCCGTAACCAGCGCATGCCTTCTGGCGGTGTGCGCCCGTGACGCCAGATCGGCCAGGTCAGGCTGAGGCTGTGCAGCACGGCGAATAGCAGCCATCCGAACCACCAGAGAAAAGCACTGGCCTGTTGCAGATTCTCGAGGCGGGAAATGACAAGTAACAGGGAGGCTGCCACAGGGGTGCTCAGGCTGGCCACAAAACTGCGGTTAGCGACCAGCCTGATGCGCTCATGCAGGATGCGGACATTCAGACTTTCTGATGCCGGCTCTGTCATGGAACCCCCTGTTACATAGCCGTGCTCACTGACGGATCTGACCGTCGCCGAGCACGATCCACTTCTGGCTGGTCAGGCCGATCAGGCCGACCGGGCCGCGTGCATGGATCTTGTCGGTGGAAATGCCGATTTCGGCACCAAGCCCGTATTCATAACCGTCGGCAAAGCGTGTGCTGGCATTCACCATGACGCTGGCCGAATCTACCTCGCGCAGGAATTGGCGGGTGCGGCTGTAGTCTTCCGAGACGATGGCATCGGTGTGATGGCTGCCGTACTGGTTGATGTGCTCGATAGCCTCGTGCATATCCTCGACAACACGGATAGCCAGCACCGGTGCCAGATACTCGGTTTCCCAGTCGGCTTCGCAGGCCGGTACTACCTTGTCGCCGAGTATGCCTTGCGTGCGCTCGCATCCGCGCAGCTCGACACCTTTCTCCCAGTAGGCTGCGGCCAACCTTGGCAGAATGAATCCGGCAAAGGCGGTATGCACCAGCAAAGTCTCCATGGTGTTGCAGGTGCCATAACGGTGGGTCTTGGCATTCAGCGCAATCTGGAAAGCTTTTTCCGGATTGGCCGTGTCATCGATATAGACATGACAGTTGCCGTCCAGATGCTTGATCACCGGCACGCGCGCTTCGTTGCTGATGCGCTGGATCAGGCCCTTGCCACCACGCGGAACGATCACATCCACGTACTCGCTCATGGTGATCAGCTCGCCCACGGCAGCGCGGTCGGTTGTTTCGATTACCTGCACCACATGCAAAGGCAGGTCGGCCAGACGCAGGCCTTCGTGAACGCAGGCGGCAATCGCCTGATTACTGTGGAAAGCCTCGGAACCGCCACGCAGGATCACGGCATTGCCAGCCTTCAGGCACAGCGCTGCCGCATCGGCGGTGACGTTCGGGCGCGCTTCATAAATGATGCCGATCACGCCCAACGGTACGCGCATCTTGCCCAGCTGGATGCCGGACGGGCGGAAGCTGAAATCATCCATCTCGCCAACCGGGTCGGGCAGGGCGGCGATCTGGCGCACGCCATCGGCCATGCTGCGGATGGTTTTCTCCGACAGCGTCAGGCGATCGAGCATGGCGTCTTCCAGACCATTCAGTCGTGCCTTGTCCAGATCCTGCATGTTGGCCGCAATCAGTCGTTCCAGATCACGCTCGATTGCATCGGCGATGGCAAACAGTGCGCGGTTCTTCTGCTGGCTATCGGCGCGGGCAATGGCGCGGCTGGCTTTACGCGCGGCTTGTCCGACAATATTCATGTAGTGCTTGATGTCCATCTTGGCATCCCGGAAACGATGAAAATAGAAGTAAGCCAAGCCTAACCCAGACCGCGTGATTCAAGCCAGTCATCAGCGACAGCTTTGCCATACTTTGTACCTGAATCAGCCAGTTTGCATGGCGGGCAGGCGGCAGGGTTTTTCTGCAACGGGCACACTTGATCGTTGTTCTTCCAGCATAGCGATTGATTGACCACAGTAACAAAAAGGCTTTATGTTGAACCAAGCAACCGCTTGGTTGTTAAGACCGTGCCAACACGGCAGACACAGGAGAACTCCCGACATGAGCTCGTATCAGGACTTTCACCAGCGCTCGACTCAGGACCCGGCGGGGTTCTGGGCTGCCGAAGCTGGCCGCATCCACTGGCATAAACCGTTCGATCAAGCCTTGCAGCATGATCAGCCACCGTTCAGGCAATGGTTTGCCGGCGGTGAAACCAATCTCTGCTACAACGCGGTGGACCGGCATTTGCCCGAGCGCGCCGATCAGCCGGCGCTGATCTATGTGTCGACCGAAACCGGACAAGAGCGGCAGTACAGTTTTACCGAGTTGCATGAGGAAGTCTCCCGTTTTGCCGCGATCCTGCAGGCGCAAGGGGTGGAAAAGGGTGATCGGGTGCTGATTTACATGCCGATGATCCCCGAAGCCATCTTTGCCATGTTGGCCTCCACCCGGCTGGGGGCGATCCATTCGGTAGTGTTTGGCGGCTTTGCCTCCGCTAGCCTCGCGACCCGTATCGAGGACGCCGCGCCCAAAGTCATGATTACGGCTGATGCCGGCATGCGCGGCGGCAAGGTGATTGCCTACAAGCCGCTGGTCGACGAAGCGTTGTCACTGGCTGGCCCTGCCGCGCCGGGCAAAGTGCTGGTGGTTAATCGCGGGCTGGCCGAGGCGCCGATGATGAAGCCGGGTCGTGATCTGGATTACGCGACCCTGCGCGAGCAATACCGAGATGCCCGTGCTGACGTGGTGTGGGTAGAGTCCAGCCATCCGAGTTACATCCTGTATACCTCGGGCACCACCGGCAAGCCCAAGGGCGTGCAGCGTGATACCGGCGGCTATGCGGTGGCCCTGGCCGCCAGCATGGAATACATCTATGGCGGCAAGGCTGGCGAGTGTTATTTCAGCACCTCGGATATCGGCTGGGTGGTAGGCCACTCCTATATTGTCTACGGGCCGCTGATCTGCGGCATGAGCACGCTGGTGTATGAAGGTCTGCCGATCCGGCCAGATGCGGGCATCTGGTGGCAACTGGTCGAGAAATACCGTGTCTCGGTGATGTTCTCGGCGCCGACCGCGATTCGTGTGCTGAAAAAGCAGGATGCAGCCTGGTTGCACAAATATGATCTGTCGAGTCTGCGTGCGCTGTTTCTGGCCGGCGAGCCGCTGGATGAGCCGACCGCCAGCTGGATTGCCGGCGAGTTGAATGTCCCTGTACTCGACAACTACTGGCAGACCGAAACCGGTTGGCCAATGCTGACCTTGTGTCGCGGGGTGGAGGACAAGGCGGTGAAGTTTGGCAGCCCCGGCCTGCCGGTGTATGGCTACGATGTGCGCCTTTTTAACGAGCAGACTGGCGAAGAAGTCGGCCCCGGCGAGAAGGGCGTGATTGGTGTGCTGCCGCCGATGCCGCCAGGCTTCATGAGCACCATCTGGCAGCAGAATCAGCGTTTTGTTGATACCTACTTTTCGCTGTTTCCGGACCGGCTGGTGTATTCGAGCTTTGACTGGGGCATCAAGGACGAAGACGGTTATTTCACCATTCTTGGCCGTACCGATGATGTGATCAATGTCGCCGGTCATCGTCTGGGTACCCGCGAGATTGAAGAGGCCGTCAGCAGTCATGCCGCGATTGCCGAGGTGGCGGTGGTGGGCGTGCAGGACAGTCTGAAAGGCCAGGTGCCGCAGGCGTTTGCCGTGGTGCGTAACCCGGCCTTGCTGGCCGATGGCAGCAGTCGCGCCGCGCTCGAAAAAGAGGTGATTGCACTGGTGGCGGCACAGCTGGGGGCGATTGCCAATCCGGCGCGTGTCTATTTCGTCAATCAGCTGCCAAAAACCCGTTCGGGCAAGGTGTTGCGCCGTTCGATACAGGCGCTGGCCGAAGGGCGGGATCCGGGCGATCTGACCACGCTGGATGATCCGGCCGGTATCGAGCAGATCAGGCAGGTCGTCAGCGACTGAAAATAAAGATGGCCCCGGCAATGTTCGGGGCCATACTCTTTTCATTGGCCTCGGCCGCGAATCAGCGGATAATCCGCCACCCTGCCCATTACCGGAAACCACACCATGTCTGACGATAGCGTACGACTCTCCAAACGCATGACCGAGCTCGGTCTGTGCTCGCGCCGCGAGGCTGATGAATATATCGAGCAAGGACTGGTGCGCGTGGATGGCGTGGTGGTCAATGTGCTGGGCAGCCGCGTCTTGCCGCAACAGCAGATCACGCTGGATGCTGCCGCACATCAGCAGCAGGCCGAGCGCGTGACGATTCTGCTCAACAAGCCGGCAGGTTTTGTCAGCGGCCCGGCCCAGCGCCCGGGCGAGCAGCCGGCGTGGTTCCTGATCAAGGAAGACAGCCGCAGCAGCGAAGATCGCAGCGGGCTGGTGTTCCTCAAGCGTCATCAGCAAAGGTTGGCCGCAGGTTGCTGGCTGGATGCCGATGCTCATGGTCTGCTGGTGCTGAGCCAGGACGGGCGGATTCTGCGCAAGCTGAAAGCCAACGAGTACGAGCAGGAATTCCTGGTCTGGGTGCATGGCCGCCTGGACGAAGGCGTGCTGGCGCGGCTGAAAAAAGGCCTGAGCGACGAGGGCGAGTTGCTCGGTGCGCTGCGCGTCAGCCGCCAGAGCGAGCAGCAGCTGTGTTTCATCCTGAAAGACCAGAAACGCCGCCACATCCAGCGCATGTGCGCAGCCGTCGGCTTGCGTGTCGAGGCGGTGCAGCGCATCCGTATCGGCCGCGTGCGCCTTGGCAAATTAGCCCCGGGCCAGTGGCGTTACCTGCCGGAAGGCGAACGCTTCTGAGCGCAGGCTGATGCTGCCTGTGTCGCGATGAAAAAAGCCGCAAACGACATCCGTTTGCGGCTTTTGCATTTGCTGTGGCGAGCCGGCGGCTTGCGGCCAACCTTTGGCGCTAGTCCTTGCGTGCCAGCCGGTCTTCCTCGAAGACCGCGAAGGTTTTCTTCGCCGGTTCGATGACTTCCCAGATGCCGCTGAAACCGGCCGGAATCACGAAGTGCTGGCCCGCCACAATCTCGACGGTGCCGCCGCCATCATCATGCAGGCGAACGCGGCCTTCCAGCAGGGTACAGAACTCGCTCTCGGTGTAGCGCACGCGCCAGGCACCGACGCCACCCGACCACAGGCCGGCATGAAACTGGCCGGTCGGATCACTGTAATGCAGCTCGACACTTTGCTGGCATTCGCCGGCCAGGCGTCGTTCTGGCGGGGCGGCAAACTCGTCAGGCGTGATGTCTTGCTGATGGAACAGAATGATGTCGGCAATGCGGCTCATGATTTTCCTCTGTGTCGATATTATTTAAGGCTTGTTGATTATGTTTGACACTTTGGCACGCGGCTTGCCGGCTGGCAAGCCGCCCGGCGGCTATTGCCAGTCACCTCGCAACTGGCTGACTTGTTGCTGCAAGTTGGCCGCACTGACTGCGCTGGCCGGCACCGGCGGCAGGGCGCGCAGGGCGATGCGCGAACGGATGCGGCGCGGCCAACTCAGCATGGCCGGGCCGTAGCGGCGCGAGAAAAAACTGCCCCACATGCCGCACAGCGCCAGCGGTACCACCGGCACCGGCGTGCGCTCGACGATTTCCTCGATACCGGATTTGAACGGATTGATCTTGCCATCGTAGGTGATCTTGCCTTCGGGGAAGATGCAGACCACCTCGCCGGCGGCCAGCGCCGCAGCCACTTCATCAAACGCTCTTTGCTTGGCCTGCGGGTCTTCCTTGGCCGGCGCAATCGGAATCGCCCGCGCGGTGCGGAAAATGAAGTTCAGCACCGGCACCTTGAAGATCTGGTGATCCATCACAAAGCGGATAGGGCGGCGCACGCAGCCGGCCAGAATCAGCGCATCCATGAAGCTGACGTGGTTGCAGACCAGTACGCAGGGGCCGTCTTCGGGAATCTGCTCCAGATCCTGCTCGTCGATGCGATACAGCGTGCTGATGCCCAGCCAGACCAGAAAGCGCATCAGGAACTCCGGCAGCAGGCTGTAGATGTAGATGGCCACCACGATATTGAGGATGGCGGCAATAAGCAGCACTGTCGGCGTGTCCATGCCGCTAATCGCCAGTACCGCAGCGAAAACGGCACTGCCGACCATGAACAGCGAGTTCAGGATATTGTTGGCTGCAATGGTGCGCGAGCGGAATTCGGGCGCGCTGCGACTCTGGATCAGCGCATACAGCGGCACGATGTAAAACCCGCCAAATACGCCGATCAGGGTGAAGTCTGCCATCAGCCGCCAATGGCTGCTGTCGGCGGCAAAACTTTGCCAGTCAAGCAGGCTGGCGGCTGGCAGCGGCGTAGCAAAGTAAAGGTCGATACCGAACAGGCACAGCCCCAGCGAGCCGAATGGCACCAGGCCCAGCTCGACCTGCTTGCCGGACAGCTTTTCGCACCACATCGAACCCAGGCCGACACCGAGCGAAAACAGTGTCATCAGCAGGGTGTAGACGCTGGCATCACCGTGTAGCACCTTGTCGGCAAAGGTCGGCAGCTTGGACAGATACAGCGCACCGAGAAACCAGAACCAGGAAATGCCCATCAGTGCCAGCCAGATGGCGCGATCGCGCTTGGCCTCGCGGATGATCTGCCAGGTTGGCCGCAAGATGCCCCAGTCGAGCTTCAGATCCGGATTGGTGCTGGGTGCGGGTGGCATGGCGCGGGCAGACTGATAGCCGGCCAAGGCACACAGCAGCAGCGCGCCAATGATGATATTGCGCTGCGGGTCGAGGTCGATCAGCACCGTGCCGGCAATCTGGCCAAGAATAATGGAAACAAAGGTGCCCATCTCGATCAGGCCATTGCCGCCGACCAGTTCATCCTTGTGCAGATACTGCGGCAGCACGCTGTATTTCAGCGGGCCGAACAGGGTGGAATGGCAACCCATCAAAAATAGTGTGGATAGCAGGATCAGGCCATTGCCGAGCCAGAAGCCGACAGCCGCCACCAGCATGATGGCAATCTCGAGCTGCTTGACCCAGCGCGCGACCCGCGCCTTGTCGTATTTGTCGCAAATCAGCCCGCTGCTGGCCGAGAACAGAAAGAACGGCAGGATGAACAGCCCCGCGGCCAACTGGATGGTAACTTCAGCCGGCAAGTGCGACAGGCTGAGGCCGTGAAAGCTGATCAGCACCACGATGGCGTTTTTCAGCAGATTGTCGTTGAAGGCACCCAGAAACTGGGTAATGAACAGCGGCAGAAAGCGCCGGCTGCGCAGCAGATCAAACTGGTTGTGATCGGACATGGTACTCATGACGGGAGTCTGATGATTCCGGCATGGTAAGGGCGAGGGGTGGTGCAGGCAAGGAGCTTGTCCGTTAGGCTGGCTGATCCGGGCAATGCCAGCATGCATGAAAAAGCCGGTGCTGCTGTCAGCAGGGCCGGCTTCGTTTGCAGTGGAGTCAGCTGATCAATCAAACAACTGCTGATACAGATAAATCAGCACCCGTGCCAGCTCGGCCGCGGTCTGTTCCTGTCCGGTATTGCCGCCGTGTCCGCCGCCATCGGTTTCGTAGAACAGCACCTCGTGCCCCATGGCCTGCATCTTCGCCACCATCTTGCGCGCGTGGGCCGGATGTACGCGGTCATCCTTGCTGCTGGTGGTGAATAGCGCCAGCGGGTACTGAACGTTGGCCGCAATATGGTGATACGGCGAGTAGGCGGCCAGCGCGGCACGCTCATCCGGATCGGCCGGGTCGCCGTATTCGTCTATCCAGCTGGCACCGGCCAGCAGCTCGGTGTAGCGCAACATGTCCAATAGCGGCACTTCGCAGACCACGGCGTTGAACAGTTCCGGTCGTTGCACCATGCAGGCACCGACCAGCAGGCCGCCATTGCTGCCACCTTCGATACCGAGCCGGCGCGGACTGGTGATGCCGCGCGAGATCAGGTCTTCGGCAACCGCAATAAAGTCATCGAAGCTGACCTGGCGTTTTGTACCTTGCGCCGCCTGATGCCAGGCCGGGCCGAACTCGCCACCACCGCGAATATTCGCCACCACAAACACGCCGCCCTTTTCCAGCCATTGCGGGCCGAAGTTGTCCATATAGTAGGGCATCATCGGCACTTCAAAACCGCCATAGCCATATAGCAACGTGGGCGCATGGCCATCGCGTGCCAGCTCACCTTTGTGTACAACAAAGTAGGGGATGTCGGTGCCATCCGGCGCACGTGCATGCAGCTGTTCGGCCAGATAGCCGCTGGCATCAAATGCGGGTGGCTGCTGACGCAGCACTTCCGGCGCAAGGTTGGCCGCAAGGTCGACGCGATACAGCCCAGCCGGCGTCAGAAAATCGCTATAGCTGTAATACAGCAGATCGCTGTGCCACGGCTGATCGGCGAACTCGATGACGCCACCAGTCGGCAAGGGATTGGCGTGAGGCAGCCACTCACCATCTTGCTGACGCAAGGTCAGCAGCCGGCTTTTCACATTGTCGATCACGATAATGGCCAGCAGATTCAGTGTCGCCTCCACCATCTCGACCGATTGGCGCTCTCCCGGCGTAAACAGGGTGCTGATGCGGCCAACTTTGCCGTTTTCGGCACTGCAAGCGACCGCCAGCAGGCTGCCCGCTGCATGGTGCTGGCCAGCAAAGGTCCAATCTTCGGCCAGTTTCACGATCAGATCGCCATGACTGTACGCCTCGATCTCGGCACGCGGTGGCAAGGGCAGGGCAAACAGGCGGTCCTGATTCAACAGATAGTAAGTCTTGCTATAGAAGCTATCCGATGCCTCGATGATGTCGAATGCGACCGGCGTAGTAGCGGCGGCATTGCCGCCGGCGTCCAGAAAACGCCAGGCGGCAACCATCATCGCCTCTTCATCCAGCTCCAGCAGCAGGCTGGCCTCCTCCCAGGATTGGCCACGCTCCAGCAGCCAGGCTTCACGCGGATAACCGGCGCGGCTCAATTGGGGCTCTTCCCATGCCGGGCAGACAAACACGCTGTCCAGATCACGCCAGGCAATATGATTCTTGCCATAAGGGAAGGCAAAGCCCCCTTCGACCAAGGCCTGAGTGTCCAGATCGTATTCGCGGGTGACCGTGGCATCGCTGCCACCCGGTGTCAGGCTCAGCAACACCCGTGTCGGTTGCAAGGTGTAGTGCGATACGCCATCCATATACCAGTCGACCTCTTCCTCTGCGGCCAACTGGTCAACATCAATAACGATCTGCCATTCCTGATGGTTATTACGGTAGCTATCTAAGGTTGTTCGGCGATAAACACCGCGCGGGTGCTGCTCGTCCTGATGGAAGTTGTAGAGCCAGCCATCGTGCTCGGCAAAAAACGGAATCTGGCGGGTGTCGCGCAGATTGCCAAGGATGCTGGCCTGTAGCCCCTCGAAACGTGGATCGCTATCCAGGCGCGCACGGCTGGCAGCATTCTGCTGCGTGACCCAATTACTGCTTTCTTGGGAGCTCAGGCTTTCCAGCCACAGGAAATCATCGTTATCGGTGGTGTGTGTCATGGGAGAAACGCAGACTTAGCCGCAGCAAAAGTCTATTCCGTAATAGAAAGCGGCAGTATACCGCTATGGCGAAAGTGCTTATTCATTCTTGCGGCCAACTTTTTTTCATTTGTGGTTGCTTTATAATCAATGACTTGTTCACTTTGTGTGATTGTTCTGGTTTTGAGGTGTTGACGAGGTGGGGCGGGGTGGGTATAGTTCGCCTCCTCAGCTGATGACGCAGCGAAACAAAGCAAGCAAGTC